>JBILST010000299.1:0-2724 GCA_044371865.1 Flavobacterium sp. | reverse complement strand
AACTAAAACAGCATCAGGTTTAATTTACCAAATTATTAAAAAAGGAACAGGTAAAAAACCAACTAACGGTACACAAGTTCTAATTCATTATGCAGGTTATTTAGAAAACGGGCAACTTTTTGATACTAGTTACGAAGATGTAGCCAAATTGTATGGAAAATTTGATCAAAACAGAGCTAATCAAAATGGATATGCTGGTTTTCCGGTGACTATGGGTAATTTACCATTTATCCCAGGATTTAATGAAGGTGTTAATTTAATGAATTATGGAGACAAATTAATGTTATATATTCCTTCAAACTTAGGTTATGGTGAGCAAGGTGCTGGCGATGCAATTCCACCAAATGCTAACATAATATTTGAAGTAGAACTTATAGAAAACAAATCAACAAATTAATAATTACAAAAATGAAGCACTTTTTAAAAATAGCAGTAATCGCATTAAGTTGGTTAACATTTGCAAACGCTCAAAACAAAAAACAAGACGGAATTTTTGCTGAATTCAACACAGCAAAAGGAAAAATCGTAGTTGAATTAGAATACAAAAAGACACCTATTACAGTAGCCAATTTTATTTCACTTGCCGAAGGAAAAAATCCAAAAGCAAATGCTAAATTCAAAGGGAAACCATTTTATGATGGATTGAAGTTTCACCGAGTAATTGCTGATTTCATGATACAAGGTGGTTGCCCTGATGGAACTGGAGCTAGTGGACCAGGATATAAATTTGATGATGAAATTGTTGCTGATTTAAAACATTCAGGAAAAGGAATTTTATCTATGGCTAATGCTGGACCTGCTACTAATGGAAGTCAGTTCTTCATTACTCATAAAGCAACTCCACATTTAGACGGAAAACATACTGTTTTTGGCCATGTGGTAAGCGGACAAGAAGTAGTAGACAAAATAGCAAAAGATGATGTAATTACATCTGTAAAGATTATTAGAGTTGGAAAAGAAGCAAAAAAATTCAATGCTGAAAAAGTATTTGCTGACTATTTCATCAATAAAGAAGCTGCTGATAAATTAGCTGCTGAAAAGCAAAAAGAAGCTAAAGAAAAAGCGTTAAAAGAATTTGCAAATGCAGCAACTACTCCAAGTGGTTTAAAATATATTGTAATACAAGAAGGAACAGGAAACAAACCAGTAGCAACAAGTAATGTAAAAGTACACTATACTGGTATGTTTTTAGACGGTAAAGTATTTGACAGCAGTGTACAAAGAGGAGAAACTATTGATTTCGGATTAAATCAAGTTATCAAAGGCTGGACAGAAGGCGTTCAATTAATGCCAGAAGGATCAAAGTATAAATTCTATATTCCATCCAATTTAGCTTATGGCGAAAGAGGTGCTGGCGGTGTTATCCCTCCAAATGCTGATTTAATTTTTGAAATAGAATTAATAAAAATAAATCAATAAAAATGAAAGCCGCTAATTTAAAATTAGCGGCTTTTTTATTTGCTTCAAAAATTTAAAATCTCCAATCAAATTCGTCTTTATCACTAAATACGGCTCCTACTTCAATCTTAACAATTTCGTTGTAATCTACATGAACAAACAACCAGTTTTCTTCGTTAAAATAGCTCATCATTCCTTCTACTGTATCTGTTTCAAATGATTTTACTTTGTGTTTTTCTAATACAGGTAAAACATCGCTCCAATTTTTACCTATTATAGTCGTATTGAACAACTTTACAATTGGATTAGTCGTTGTCATATATCCTAATTTGAAAGCTTCTTCTTTGTAAAAAATTAAACGAAGTTTTCTAGCGTTGTACATAAAAACAACATTCTCTTCTTCGTCTTTATATTGTGTATCGGGTTTACCCAAAATTTTAGTAACATCTTGCTCTTTCATTCCGAAAAGCAAATTGTCAATTCCGTATTTCAATTTAATTTCCATGCTTGTATATGCTAAAAAATCCCGATTTTCATCGGGATTTAATTAATTATATTTTAAAACGTTTTCTATCGTTTTCTGTCAAATAAATTTTTCTTAAACGAATAGATTTTGGAGTAACCTCAACATATTCATCTTTTTGAATGTATTCTAACGCTTCTTCTAATGAGAAAATAATCGGTGGAATAATTCTTGCTTTTTCATCATTTCCAGATGAACGTACGTTAGACTGTTTTTTAGCCTTAGTTACGTTGATACACATATCATCACCACGACTGTTTTCACCAATTACCTGACCTTCATAAATCTCAGCATTTGGTTCCACGAAAAATTTACCACGGTCTTGTAATTTATCGATAGAATAAGGAATTGCTTTTCCATTTTCCATAGAAATTAACGAACCATTATTACGTCCAGGAATTGCTCCTTTAAAAGGTTCGTATCCAATGTAACGGTGCGACATAATTGCTTCACCTGCAGTAGCCGTTAACAATTGATTTCTCAATCCGATAATTCCACGAGATGGAATATTGAATTTGATAATCATACGATCACCTTTAGCTTCCATTGATAACATTTCTCCTTTACGGATAGTTACGAATTCAACGGCTCTACCTGAAAGATTTTCTGGTAAATCGATTGTTAATTCCTCAATTGGTTCACATTTTTGACCATCAATTTCTTTGATGATTACCTGTGGCTGACCAATTTGTAATTCATACCCTTCTCTTCTCATAGTTTCAATAAGAACTGATAAGTGAAGAACTCCACGACCAAAAACCATGAATTTATCAGCAGAATCTGTTTCACCTAACTTCATAGCT
>JBILST010000298.1:0-2731 GCA_044371865.1 Flavobacterium sp. | reverse complement strand
TATCAACAGACCTAGTATAGCTTCAATTTCAAACAGTATAATTTATGATTCAAACGGTAATTTAATTGTTAATAAGCCTTATTTAAATCCTGAAATAATAAATAATTTTGAAATTGACTTATCTAAAACATATAAAAAAATAAATTTTAATATAAATCTTGGGTATAATTTTTCAAAAGATTTTATAATTGACAAATTAGATTATGAAAATGACCAAATCAATAATACTATTATTAATATTGAAAAATATTCTCAAAAAAGGATAGTGACATCAATATCATTTAACCTATTTAAAGAGATTAGGTTTAATGCCAATTATGGTTTATCATATATTTACATGAAAAATGAAAATGAAAATTTTACAGGCTATATAAATCGTTATGACTTTTCAATATCTGGCCCAATATTTAAAAAATATCTCTTTACTATTAATTCATTTTATATAGATAAATTTTTTGCATTTAACTATCATTATAATGCTAAGCCTGATTTTGATTTAAAGTTATCTAGAAATTTATTTAAAGAAAAACTAAATTTAAGTATAAGATATAGAAGTGTCTTAAACAATGAGTTAAATAGAGAACTAAATTTTACACAAGAATCTAATAACTATAAGTTAAATTCATTAAACCAATCCAATATGATATCTTTTAGTTTATCATATTCATTTGGAAAAGAATTTAAAAATATTAATAAAAATATTAGAAACATTAATAACGACATAAAAGAATAATAATTATGATAAACAAAATCACAGATTGTTACAAATAAATCAGTTTCAATCTGTGATTTTTATGTTTTTACAAAAACAATAAATTAGGTTTATTTCCCTAAACTCTCCGCAATTTTCAACGCACACTTTTCTCCATCAATTGCTGCTGAGATAATTCCACCAGCGTAACCTGCCCCTTCTCCACAAGGATACAAACCTTTGATTTGAACATGTTCCAAAGAGAAATTATCTCTTGGAATACGAACTGGAGATGAAGTTCTACTTTCTGGCGCATGTAAAATGGCTTCGTTTGTCATGTAGCCTTTCATCGCTTTTCCGAATTGTATAAAACCTTCACGCATGATTTGCGATAAAAATCCAGGAAAAACCTGACCCATTTCTACCGAAGTTGTACCGGGAACATAAGATGTTTTTGGAATATCCTTTGAAACTTTGTTTTGCGTAAAATCAATCATTCGTTGTGCTGGAACTTTTTGAGTTTGACCCGCCAAATGCCATGCTTTTTGTTCAATGGCTTTTTGAAATTCCATTCCGGCTAACGGACCGAATTTTTCATAAGGTTTGAAATCTTCTAATTTCAACTCTACTACAATTCCAGAATTAGCTGTTGCTTGATCACGTTTTGAAGGCGACCAACCATTCGTAACTACTTCACCTGGAGCGGTAGCACAAGGTGCAATAACACCACCCGGACACATACAAAACGAATACATACCACGACCATTCACCTGTTTTACAATGGAATACGGTGCTGGCGGTAAATAATCGCCTCTAAAATCACACGAATATTGAATTTGGTCAATCAATTCCTGAGGATGCTCAGCTCGAACACCCAAAGCGAATGGTTTTGCTTCTATATGAACGCCTTTTTTATGTAACAATTCGAAAATATCTCGTGCTGAATGTCCAGTAGCTAAAATCACTTTATTAGATGAGATAACATCACCATTTTGAACCACAACACCTTGCATTTCGCTGTTTTTGATTACGAAATCAGTCACACGAGTTTCAAACAACACTTGCCCGCCACATTCGATGATTTTCTCTCGAATATCTTGAATAATTTGTGGTAATTTATTAGTTCCAATATGCGGATGGGCTTCGACCATAATATCTGGCGTAGCTCCAAAACCTACTAAAAGGGCTAAAATTCTGTCGATATCGCCACGTTTTTTAGAACGGGTATATAATTTTCCATCCGAATACGTTCCTGCTCCACCTTCACCAAAACACTAATTTGAATCTTCATTTACGATATGATCCACATTAATTGCTTTTAAATCGCGACGACGACCACGAACGTCTTTTCCACGTTCTAAAACGATAGGTTTTAAACCTAATTCAATTAATTGTAAAGCAGCAAATAATCCAGCTGGACCTGCTCCTACTACAATTACTTCTTGTTTATTGGCAACATTTGGATAATCAGGTAATTCTATTTTTTGCGCTTTATATTCTTCTCCAACCAAAAAAACATTCGCCTTAATATTCATTTTAATGGCTTTCTGACGTGCATCTATTGAACGTTTTAAAACATCTACTTTTTGAATTTCTTTTGGGCTAACCTGAAATAACTTAGCAACATGTTGGGCTAACAAACTTTCGTTTGCCGCTACTTCGGGTGAAACTTGAAATTGAAATTCGCGTGGCATAAAATGAATTTAAAAATGAATTATTTTGCAAAAGTAAGCATTTGTAACTATTTTTTTGCTTCAAATGCTCGTAAAGCAAACGAAGCCAACCAATGTTCGCCTTCATAATTACCATCAACAATAGAGGGCAAAGAGAAAGACAAATGAGTATCAGCCATTGATTTCAAATGAGAAAATTCTTTTGGATAATGCTGTATCAAATCATACAAATTCCAAGCTCTACTAAAATTAAGTCCATCTAAATGTACTAAATATCCATCAGTTCTATCCGATACTTTTGCGACTTCCCATTTCCATTTTTTAGAGAATAATTGAGGCGCAAATTTTTTAATCCATGGAATAAACT
>JBILST010000097.1:0-7978 GCA_044371865.1 Flavobacterium sp. | reverse complement strand
CAGAACATTCTCCTTTAACTCCAATATCCCAACTATGTATATTATTTTCTCCTCCACGTTTATCTTTTATAGATTTCCCGTAAAGTTCTTCAACTGTAAAATGATTTAGTAACTTTCTAGTAAAATCAGTATTCATTATAGGTTTACCATTTTCTAAAATATCATTTAAAACTTTATAACTAGGCTCAAAATCATCTAAAGAAACCTTTTCATTTTTTGTTCCTACAATAAATACACGTTTTCTCGATTGTGGAACACCAAAATGAACACTATCCAAAACTTTCCAAGTTACTTTGTATTCTAACTCATTTTCGAGTTTATCTATAATTGTCTGTAATGTTCTACCTATATTATCGTGTTTATTTTCTAAATCATGTTTTACTAATCCTTCCACATTTTCAAGAATAAAACCTTTAGGTTGATGATGTTTTATTATTCTTTCTATTTCAAAGAACAAAGTTCCTCTTGTATCAGCAAATCCATTTCTTTTTCCACTTGCGCTAAATGGTTGACAAGGAAAACCTCCAAATAGAAAGTCAAAAGGTGGAATATCTTCATTTTTAACTTGAAAAATATCACCTACAAAGTTTTCATGATGATGATTATGCATAAGTGTTTGAATAGCATATGGCTTAATTTCTGAAGTCAAAACACATTCAGTCTCTATTTCTCTTTCTTTACATGCTTGTTCAAAACCTAGACGAATACCACCAAGCCCAGCAAATAAATCTATGAATTTTAATTTAGTTTTCATCTTTTATAGTTTTATATTTTACATTTGGTTCAGCAACCAGAAAGAGTTGTTGTTCGTTATTCAAAAAAGAAGAATTATATTCTTCAATCTCTATTTTGGTACAACCAATTACAAAAAGACATTGCATAAAAAATGATGCACTAAAAGTACCACGGCTTATTTTACTATCAACACTAGACTTTGTCTCAGTACAACCATTTTCATTTAATAAAAGAGTTAAATCTTCTGTTGAAAGTCCTCTTTTGACCAATTCTGATTTTAGAATTCGTTTTACTTTATTATTCCATTCAGACATAAATCTATATTTTTTATTTGCAAATATGAGAATTAAAATTAAAATATGCAAATTTTTGCGTAAAAATGAAAAATACAGCACACAGCAGCAGTTTTGTGCTATTGCTAGTTTTGGTTTATTTATAATAAATAGTTTTTAAATAAAAGATTAGGTCTGTTTGTATTGGCTTGGTACCTGAAATACGCAACAGACACAAAGTCGCATAACGTTAAAAACCAACTTAAAAAAGCTATTTATAACTACTTGCAATCCTTAAAACAAAAAATCCCAAACTCAATTGAATTTGGGATTTTTGATATAAAAACTTTTCTATTTACACGTGTAATGCTCTGTTATCAGTCGCTGCTAATGCTGCTTCTTTGATAGCTTCTGCAAACGTTGGGTGTGCGTGAGACATTCTTGAAATATCTTCTGCACTTGCTCTAAATTCCATTGCTGTAACTGCTTCTGCAATTAAATCAGCACATCTTGCTCCAATCATGTGAACTCCTAAAACTTCATCTGTTTTGGCATCGGCTAAGATTTTTACAAATCCGTCAGTGTCTCCTCCTGCTCTAGCTCTTCCTAATGCTTTGAATGGGAAACTTCCTGCTTTATAAGCTACACCATCGGCTTTTAATTGCTCTTCTGTTTTTCCAACAGCTGCAACTTCTGGCCAAGTGTACACTACGCCTGGAATTAAATTATAATCGATATGTGGTTTTTGTCCCGCTAAAATTTCAGCAACCATTACTCCTTCTTCTTCCGCTTTGTGTGCTAACATCGCTCCACGAACCACATCACCAATTGCATAAACATTGGAAGCCGATGTTTGTAAATGATCGTTTACTTCAATTTGACCTCTTTCGGTAACTTTTACGCCTGCTTTTTCAGCGTTTAATCCATCTGTATAAGGACGACGACCCACAGAAACTAATGAATAATCACCTTCTAATGTGATGATTTCTCCTTTAGCGTTTTCTGCTTTTACCGTTACAACATCTCCAGCTCTTTCTACCGATTGAACTTTGTGAGAGGTGTAGAATTTCATACCTTGTTTTTTCAACACTTTAGTCAATTCTTTTGACAAAGCAGCGTCCATTCCTGGGATGATTCTGTCCATGAATTCTACTACAGAAACTTGCGCTCCTAAACGTAAATATACTTGACCTAATTCGATTCCGATAACACCACCACCAATAATTACTAAATGTTTTGGAACTTCTTTCAATTTCAAAGCTTCAGTAGAAGTAATGATTCTTTCTTTATCTAATTTGATAAATGGCAAGCTAGATGGTTTAGAACCTGTAGCAATAATAATATTTTTAGATTCGATTATTTCCGAAGAACCATCTTCTTTAGTCACTTTCACAGAAGTTGCACTTTCAAACGAACCTACTCCATTAAAAACTGTGATGTTGTTTTTATCCATTAAGAATTTAACACCACCTGAAGTTTGATCTACCACTGCTTGTTTACGAGCAATCATTTTTTCTAAATTCACTTTTACATCTCCCGAAACTTCAATTCCGTGGTCTGCAAAATGTTGTAACTCTTCATAATGATGCGAAGAAGCTAATAATGCTTTAGAAGGAATACATCCTACGTTTAAACAAGTTCCTCCAAGCGTTGAATATTTTTCAATAATAGCAGTTTTAAAACCTAATTGGGCACAACGGATCGCCGAAACATATCCTCCAGGTCCAGAACCTATAATGGTTACATCAAATTGACTCATGATTTTATATAAAGTTTGTTGTTTGACTTAAATTCGGATACAAAAGTAACGCTTTTTGAATTAATTATTTGTTACTTTTTTGGTAAATTATTATAGCTGTTTCTTACAAAGTAAAAGCAGTCGTATTTTTAACTTCTCCAATCATAAATGAACTGTGTGTACTTCCAATATGTTTTAATCCAGTTAGTTTGGTCACCATAAATTCACGGTATTCGTCCATGTCTTTTACATGCACCTTTAAAATATAATCATAATCGCCACTCACGTGAAAACATTCTAATACCTCATGCAACTTAATTACTTCACTTTCAAAAGTGGTAACAAAATCCTTAGTATGTTGGATTAATTTGATGTGGCAGAATACCACAAATGCCTTTTCTACCTTGTTTCGATCAATAATTGCAACATATTTGCTAATAACTCCTTCTCGTTCTAGTTTTTTAATTCTTTCATAAACCGCTGTTACTGAAAGATTCAAAACCATTGAAAGTTCTTTTGTTGTTTTTTTTGTGTCTTCTTGGAGTAATCCCAGAAGTTTTTTGTCAATTGAATCCATTAATTGTGTTGTTGTTTGTTGTTGTTATCGGCAAATGTAATCAAAATGAATAAAAAACAGAAATAAAAACTACCACATCAATCAAAAATAAAAATAAAATCTAATTTAAACACTCAGTATTGATTATTAAACTACTCTACTCTATTTTTGATTTAAAATAAACAACTAAACTTTAAAAATATGGAAAATTTCAATCCAGCTGACCGCATTCAAGATTTACAATATTTTGGTGAATTTGGCGGTGTAAACCCTTCTATTTCAGATAGTTCTACTTACACATTCCTTTCAGCAAAAACAATGTTCGACACATTCGAAGGTAATGCAGAGGGTTGTTATTTATATTCACGTCATTCTTCACCAAGTAATTTATACTTAGATAAAGCATTGGCTGCAATGGAAGGAACAGAATCAGCAAATGTTTCGGCTTCTGGAATGGGCGCTATCACTCCTACTCTTTTGCAATTATGCGGAAACGGCGATCATATTGTTTCAAGTAGAACTATTTACGGTGGAACTTATGCGTTTTTGAAAAATTTTGTTCCAAGAATGGGCATCAAAACTACCTTTGTTGACATTACAAAATTAGACATAGTTGAAGCAGCTATTACGCCAAATACAAAAGTTTTATATTGCGAAACCGTAAGTAATCCTTTATTAGAAGTAGCTGATATTGCTTCCTTAGCTAAAATTGCTAAAAAACACAACATTAAATTAGTAGTTGATAATACGTTTTCACCTTTATCAGTTGCTCCAGCGAAATTAGGTGCAGATATCGTTATTCATTCGCTAACAAAATACATCAACGGAAGTAGCGATACTGTTGGTGGTGTGGTTTGCGCTTCGCAAGAATTCATCAATAGCTTAAAAAATGTAAACGACGGAGCAAGCATGCTTTTAGGTCCAACAATGGATAGTTTACGTTCGGCTTCGGTAATGAAAAACTTAAGAACGTTACACATTAGAATGAAACAACACAGCCACAATGCTATGCATTTGGCTAACAAATTTGAAGCAGACGGAATTAAAACGGTTTATCCAGGTTTGGCAAGTCACCCAAGTCATGAAATTTATAAAACCATGATTAATCCAGAATATGGATTTGGAGGAATGATGACCATTGATGTAGGAACTTTAGACAAAGCCAATGCGTTGATGGAATTAATGCAACAAAAAAACTTAGGCTATTTAGCGGTAAGTTTAGGATTTTATAAAACGTTATTTAGTGCTCCAGGAACTTCAACTTCATCTGAAATTCCATTAGAAGAACAAGCAGAAATGGGCTTAACTGATGGATTAATTCGTTTTTCAATTGGTTTAGATAACGATATCGAAAGAACGTATCAAACGATGAAACAATGTATGATTGAATTAGGAGTTTTATAAGTCTTATAATCAATAGTTTAAAAATCCAGTTGAGTCTTCAGCTGGATTTTTATTTTAAGTAAACTTTGCGATATACTTTCCTTTTTCTATATTGCAAGCTCAAACAAAAACCAATGAATACTAAAATTATAAAAAACAGAGAGTTAAAATTATGGGAAGCTTTAATTCCTGTATTTGCTTTAATTGGAATGCTGGCCTATAATGTACTATTTGTTTATAATGGCGAAGATGATAATGCACTAGGCGGAAGTAATCAATTTATATTGTTATTAGGTGGTGGAGTTGCTGCAATTATAGGTTATATTACAAAAGTGCCTTTTCATAAAATGCTAGATGAAGTAGCAAATAACATTAAATCGACTGCAGGCGCTATTTTAATTTTGTTAATGGTTGGTGCACTTGCTGGAACTTGGATGGTAAGTGGAATTATTCCATCAATGATTTATTATGGATTACAAATTTTAAGTCCTGCTATCTTTTTACCTGCAACATTAATTATTTGTTCGGTAATCTCAATTGCAACAGGGAGCTCTTGGACTACTTCAGCAACTGTGGGTATTGCTTTAATAGGAATTGGTGGTGCGTTAGGATTTGATTTAGGAATGGTGGCTGGTGCGATAATTTCCGGAGCCTATTTTGGTGATAAATTATCACCCATGTCTGACACTACTAACCTTGCCCCTGCAATGGCAGGAACTGATTTGTTTACACACATCAAATACATGACCTTAACTACAATTCCAACCTATATTATAACCTTAATTTTGTTTATTATCTTAGGGCTTTCTGTAGAAGTGAGTGGCGATGCCAATACAAACGATTTATTAAACTCAATAACAGCCAGCTTTAATGTTACACCCATATTATTTTTAGTTCCTGTAATTGTAATTGGATTAATTGTTAAAAAAACGGAACCTTTAGTAGCTCTTTTAGTTGGAACATTATTAGCGGGTATTTTTGCAATTATTTTTCAACCAGAAATTGTTACTCAAATTACTGGTGCTGATAATTTAACTTTTAAATCGGCCTACAAAGGGGTTATGCAAGCCATAACTACTGAAGTTGTTGTACCTACCGAAAATAAAACTTTAATTGACTTATTCACTTCAGGTGGAATGGCAAAAATGTTACCAACGATTTGGTTGATTTTGTGTGCGATGGTTTTTGGTGGAATTATGGATGCTATTGGTGCTTTGTCAAAAATTAGTGAATCCTTATTAAAATTAGCCCACACTACTTTTGGATTATTTGCCTCAACAGTTGGAAGTTGTTTAGCATTAAACATTACAGCCTCTGACCAATATTTAGCGATTGTAGTTCCTGGGAAAATGTTTGCAAAAGCCTATAAAGATAAAGGATTAGCACCAGAAAACTTAAGTAGAACATTAGAAGATACAGGTACCGTAACATCCGTTTTAGTACCTTGGAATACTTGTGGTGCTTACCAAGCTGGAACTTTAGGTGTCGCTACTATTGATTATCTACCTTATGCTTTCTTTAATATTTTGAGTCCATTCATGACTTTAATTTTTGCCGCATTTAACATTAAAATCAAACAATTGGTTACAGAAATAAAGAAATAAAACACAATAAGTAAAATCTATATTAAAATAAAATTTAACCATGACTTAACTATAGTTATGGTTTTTTTATGTGTAAATTTGCAATAAGAAAATTAATAACAATTAAAAAAAATAATTATGGCATTAGTAGGAAAAAAATTCCCAAACATTACAGTTGACGCTATCTCACATATGGGAGATAATTTAAGAATTAATGTTTTAGAAGAAGCAACAAATAACAAGAAAAAAGTAGTGTTGTTTTGGTATCCAAAAGATTTCACATTCGTTTGCCCAACAGAATTACATGCTTTTCAAGCTGCTTTAGGGGAATTTGAAAAAAGAAACACTTTGGTTATTGGTGCTTCTTGTGATACTAACGAAGTTCACTTTGCATGGTTAAACACAGCAAAAGACAATGGAGGTATTGAAGGAGTAACTTATCCTTTATTAGCAGACACAACTAGAAATTTATCTGCAGCTTTAGACATTTTAGATGCTGAATGGATTTACAGTGAAGAATTAAATGACGAAATCTTAGAAGGATCAAACGTAACTTTCAGAGCTACCTATTTAATTGACGAAGATGGTAAAGTATTCCACGAAAGTGTAAACGATATGCCATTAGGAAGAAACGTAAACGAGTATTTAAGATTAATTGATGCTTACACACACGTTCAAACTAAAGGTGAAGTTTGTCCAGCAAACTGGGAAGAAGGAAAAGACGCTATGAGTGCTGATAGAAATTCAACAGCTGCTTATTTAGCTTCACATTAATAATTTTTGTTTCAAGTTTCAGGTTTCAGGTTATTCAACTTGGAACTTGAAACACGAAACTTTAAACTAAAAAAAAATGTTTACAGAAATAGAACAAGATAATCTAGCCGAAGTAATTGCAAGTAACGAAACAGTAGTTGTACAATTTTCAGCTTCTTGGTGTGGCAATTGCCGAATAATGAAACCTAAATTTAAAATGATGGCTTCACAAAATGAATCAATTCCATTTATTGTAGTTGATGCTGAAAAATTCCCGGAATCTAGAAAATTAGCAAAAGTAGATAACTTACCAACGTTCGCTGCTTTTAAAAATGGCGTATTAGTCAATCAAACACAAACTAATAAAGCAGAAATTTTAGCTGAATTGGTTGCAGAAGTAGTTTAATTATAAGTTTCAAGTTTGTAAAAACAACCTGAAACCTTAAACTTGAAACAAAAATAAATATGAAATTACCCGTTATAAAACAGTTAACTCAATTCATTGAAGATAACGATCAAGATTACTTAGTTGAAACTATCGAAGTATTAGAAAATTTATGCGAAGTTTCTTCCCTAAAAGATGAAGAATTGGATGTAATTGCCGAATTAATTTCAAACATGTATGGTGCACTTGAAGTAAACCAAATGATAAAAGAAGGCAAAGACAAAAAAACAGCCTTGAATGATTTCATGCAACGTGTTTTAGGTTCTATAGATAAATAATTACAAAGCTCCATCTGGAGCTTTTATTTATATTGAATTTTCGTCACAATTAAATTATTTTAGAAAATTTAACACATATTTTATATATTGCACTAATTATTATCCCTAAAATAATGTGCATGAATAAAATTACTCTTTTATTATCATTTACTTTACTATTCATTTCTTCCGTTGGATTTTCTCAAAATCATCGGATTGAATTTAAACCTAGACAAGCTGAATTAGAGTATTTTGA
>JBILST010000297.1:0-2747 GCA_044371865.1 Flavobacterium sp. | reverse complement strand
GGAAAATGATGATTACACAAGAGGTTATGTTCGATTTCCATTTAGGGATTTAGCGCCGGGTATGCATACGGTTTTATTCAAAGCTTGGGATGTTTATAATAACTTAATAACTACTGAAATTCAATTTAATGCAATCTGTTCAGATGAAGGTTTACGAATTGAAAAAATATTGAATTATCCAAATCCATTCGTGAGTTATACAGAGTTTTGGTTTAATCATAACATGCCTTTTGAGCCTTTAGATGTTCAAGTTCAAATTTTAACTGTCTCAGGAAAATTAGTTAAAACAATAAATCAACAAGTAACTACAGATGGATTCTTGTGTAGAGAAATTACTTGGGATGGTAGAGATGACTTTGGAGATAAGATTGGAAAAGGGGTTTATGTTTATAAATTAAAAGTTAGGTCAACCACGACTGGTAAGACAGTTGAAAAATATGAGAAACTTGTAATACTATAATAAAATACTATATTTGTCAAATTAATTTCTATGAATACAATGAAAAAAATTGCTATATTATTGTTCTTGTTTACTGTTGGTCAACATGTTAAGGCGCAAGAAAATAGAGTAATAACAACTGGAGTTCCTTTCTTATTAATTGCTGCCGATGCGCGTTCTGCGGGTATGGCTGACATGGGAGTAGCAACTTCTGCAGATGCTTTCTCGCAACAATTCAATCCTGCTAAATATGCTTTTTCTCTTCAAAAACAAGGCTTTTCTGTAAGTTATACGCCTTATTTGTCTAGTATTGCAAACGATATTTCTTTGGGACAATTGACATACTACAATAGAATAAATGAGCGTAGTGCATTTGCTGGGTCTTTACGTTTTTTTGGTTTGGGTGATATCGAATTGAGAGAAACTCCAGATCCAAACGAGCCGGTAAGAACAGTTAATCCAAATGAACTAGCTCTAGATGGTTCTTATTCTCTTAAATTGAGTGACCGTTTTTCTATGGCTGTTGGTGGGCGATTTATTCGTTCGGCTTTAAGAATTGGTGATGCAAATAATGATGCTACAGCAGCAACAACTTTTGCAGTTGATATTGCGGGTTATTATCAATCAGAAGAAATGGCTTATGATGATTTTAATGGTAGATGGAGAGCTGGATTTAACTTTCAGAATTTAGGTCCTAAAATTAGTTATGATAATGATGATTTAAATGATAACTTTTTACCAGCTAATATGCGTTTAGGTGGAGGTTTTGATTTTATTTTTGACGAATACAGTAAAATAGGGGTAACTGCAGAAGTTACCAAGTTGTTAGTGCCAACACCGCCTGCAACAGTTGCTCCAGTTGATGCTGACGATAGTGGTTCTATAGATGCTGCCGAAGAACAAATCGCTGAGGATGCTTATTCTCAAGCATTGGCAGATTATAGAAAAACCAGTTGGACAAGTGGGATTTTCAAATCTTTTAACGATGCTCCAGATGGTTTTTCAGAAGAGTTGAAAGAGTTTACTTGGGCATTAGGCGCAGAATATTGGTACCAAGATTCATTCGCACTTCGTTTAGGTTACTTTAATGAAAACGAATATAAAGGAGCTAGAAAATTCTTTACATTAGGTGCTGGTTTTAAGTACAATGTTGTTAAAATAGACGTTTCGTATTTGTTCTCAGCTTCTAAAGTCAGAAACCCATTAGAAAACACATTGCGTTTTTCTTTAACGTTTAATTTTGGAGAAAACTTCGATGAACTTTAAATGAATAATTAAATTATACTAACATCCAAATTCTTGTTTTAGAATTTGGATTTTTTTTCCTCAATATATGAAGCAAATTAACATACATTCAACAATTACAATATTAACTGAACAAGAGCTTTCAGCAATAGAGTTGGATTTAAAAAATCAAGCCTTTGAAGCCCGTAGTAAAGCTTATGCGCCTTATTCTAAATTTACGGTAGGGGCTGCAATCCTTTTAGATAATGGTCTTGTTGTAAAAGGTTCTAATCAAGAAAATGCAGCTTATCCTTCGGGTTTGTGTGCAGAACGAGTGGCTATTTATTATGCGGGGGCGAATTATCCAGATGCAAAAATTGTAAAAATGTTTATTACAGCTTCACCGCAAGATAGAGATTTAGAAGTACCAATTCCGCCCTGTGGAAGTTGTCGTCAAGCTATTGCTGAATACGAGTTTAAACAAGATATTCCCATTGAAATTTTCTTTATGGGAGCTAAAGGCGATATTTATAAATCAGATTCGTTGAAAAATCTACTGCCATTTGTTTTTGATAAAAACCATCTATAACGATTTCGTAACTTTTTTTATCAAATTTGTTATAAAAAATACAAAAATCGTGGAATATAATTTTTTCAATCAGGTTCTATGTAGTATTTTTGCTGTTCGTAAAATTGTAAATGACTAATAGTGTCTTTTACAATACAATTGTATTATAAAACAAACAAAAATGAAACCAATTACAAGAGAAGTTTACCTAAAATGGTATGAAGACATGCTGTTTTGGAGAAAGTTTGAAGATAAACTTGCCGCTGTTTATATCCAACAAAAAGTTAGAGGATTTTTGCACCTATACAATGGTCAAGAAGCAGTTTTAGCTGGAGCTTTACACGCAATGGACTTGTCTAAAGATAAAATGATTACTGCTTACCGTAATCACGTTCAGCCAATTGGAATGGGTGTAGATCCAAGAAAAGTAATGGCAGAATTATACGGAAAAGTTACAGGTACTTCAAAAGGAATGGGTGGATCTATGCATATTTTTTCTAAAGAACAGGGTTTCTA
>JBILST010000075.1:0-9468 GCA_044371865.1 Flavobacterium sp. | reverse complement strand
CATCGATTTCGTATTCTTGCGGGGAAATTGCTTTTTCACGGCTTATTTTTTCATCTCTATTGGATGTAATTATACAACCTTGATTAGTTGGAATAAACGTTACTGTACACATTTTTTTCGGTATTCGAGTGTTGAAGGCGCAATTCCGAATGATTCCGAAACTTTTATGTGTCGTAAGTTTTGTAGTGCTACTTTAATCAGTGCTTGATGATGAATGCTGTGCTCTAAATTGTAAATTAATTCTCTAAAATAATTGGTTGGAAGTAATTCAAATGCACTGAAACAATTGTGAACTAATGAAAGAGACTTATTAGGTTTGTTTAATTCGTCAAGATATTTTTTAAGAGTACTAATTGCTTCCGATTTGTCAGTTTGAAGTATAATATCTCGTTTTCTATCATCATAATTGATTACCCCATTTTCATAGTTTTCTATCAAACAACCAAATAATTCAATAATATGACGCATGTGTTCACCTATAGTTGCATTACTTAACTCAGGATTTTGTTGCGTATATTCATCATTTGTTAGCTGACGAAGTAATTCAATATTTTCTGAAAAATTATGCTTTAAACTTTGAATCAACATAGTTGCTATTTTGTTTCGGGTACAAACTTTATGGAAACAGAATTCATGCAAAAGCGTTGACCTGTAGTTTCTTTTGGGCCATCATCAAAAATATGTCCTAAATGACCATCACATTTTGCACACAATACTTCAGTTCGCACCATGCCATAGCTCAAATCTTGAACATAGTTTACAGAGCCTTTTATTGCTTTATCAAACGAAGGCCAGCCACAATGAGAATCAAATTTGGTGTCTGATGTAAATAATTCATTTCCACAACCTGCACAAACGTATTTTCCTTTTTCAAAATGATCCCAATATTCTCCAGTAAAAGCTCTTTCAGTTCCTTTGTTTCTTAAAACTTCATATTGCTCTGGAGTAAGCTCAACTTTCCATTGCGCTTCTGTTTTTTTAGAATTTGAATTCATGGTTTTAGGTTCTTTAGATTGTGATTGGCAAGATTGAAATGTTATAACGAGTAATATTAAACCTATTTTTTTCATAGCTAACAGTTTTTTCAAATTTAATGGTAAGTATCCAAATAAAGTGTTAACTAAATTACAAAATATTTGCATTAGGTATTAATTTCTAAATCTTTAATATAATCTTCATTTTCATAGAAAAACCGTTCAAAAGCATCCATTTTTGCGTCAAAGAACTCAAAAACACTATTCCATGTGTTTTTATTGTTAATGCTAATCCCTGTTTTTTCTACCCAAATGCGACTAATAATTTTTCCGTTTTCTAAATAAAAGTTGCGTTCAAAAATGGCGTCTTCTAAATAGTCTTCCAAAAGGATATTTTTTAACGATTCAACTTTTTCGTAATAAATTTTACGTTTTTCTTCGTCTTTTGGTTCTATATCTAGTAAAACTTGAGCTTTTTTATTATCAACATAAAATTTAAAGGTTACATCTTTAATTTTGGTATTGTAGAGCAGCCATTTACGAGGATATTCGGCTGCAAAGGCAGTCCAAAAATCTTTTTTAATTTGAAGCGCTTCTTCTTTACTGAACATATTATTAGATTAGAATGTTATTTTGTTTAAAAAAATAGCTACCTTTAAGGTTGCTAAAATGAGATTGATATGCTTTTTTATGATTTTATAAAACATATTCCAAAGATAGAAAAAGAAACGCTTCTTTCTACGGATGCGCATGCAAAAATGGCACCTTTAGAACGAATTTCTTTTTTAAAAGAAGAAAATTACAAAGATAAAAATCCAAGAAAGGCTGCTGTACTGATGCTTTTTTATCCTAAAAATCAGATCACTCATTTGGCATTAATTGTGCGAAATTCTTATCCAGGAGTACATTCTTCTCAAATAGGTTTTCCAGGTGGTAAAGTGGAAGATTTTGATGCTAATTTAGAGCAAACAGCATTAAGAGAAACCCATGAAGAAGTTGGCATTCATCCTGATAAGGTGCAGATTATTAAAGCTTTTAGTGAAATTTATATACCACCCAGTAATTTTTTGGTAGCACCATTTATGGGAATTTCTCATGAAGAATTGACTTTTATTCCCGACTTAGATGAAGTGAAAAGGGTTTTAGAATTTTCAATTGCAGACTTTTTAGACGAGAAAAGCATTACCAAAGTCAAAATGTCCACTTCTTATGCTACCGATATTGAAGTGCCTGCTTTTATGGTGGATAAATATGTTGTTTGGGGAGCTACTGCAATGATGATGAGTGAGTTAAAAGAAACAATTAAAAGCGCTTTACTTTAGAATTTTATCTTCATTTTTTCACAGATTTGTTTAAAATGTTTTTTTATTTGAATTTTCTTTTTAAAATGCTCTATTTTACTACTTTTGCGTTCTTACGTTGTTAAAAAAGATAAAAAATTATGGGATTATTTAAGAGAAATCCTTTTGGACATATATTATTTTTAAAGACTTGGTTAATTCGGATAGCAGGGTTTTTAACACACCGACGTTACCGATATTTTAACCAACTACATATAGAAGGTTCTGAAATTATAAGAAGTTTACCGGATACCAATGTTTTGTTCATTTCCAATCATCAGACTTATTTTGCCGATGTGGTAGCGATGTTTCATGTTTTTAATGCAAGTTTAAAAGGAAGAGAGAATAACATTAAAAATGTGTTTTATTTGTGGAATCCGAAACTCAACATGTATTATGTGGCTGCTAAAGAAACTATGCATGAAGGTTTACTACCAAGAATTTTAGCTTATGCTGGTGCAATTACTGTTGAAAGAACTTGGAGAGCTAAAGGAAAAGATGTGACTGAAAAAAAGGAAGTGAATCCAAATGATACTGAGAACATTAAAATTGCTTTAGAAGACGGATGGGTAATTACTTTTCCACAAGGAACTACACGTTCATTTAAGCCTGTTAGAAAAGGAACGGCTCACATTATTTTGCAACACAAACCAATAGTTGTTCCCATAGTAATTGATGGTTTTCGAAGATCTTTTGATAAAAAAGGATTGATGATCAAGAAAAAAGGAATTTTACAATCCATGGTAATTAAAGAACCATTAAAAATTGATTACGAAAATGCAACAGTAGATGAAGTAGTAGAAATGATTGAATTTGCAATAGAACAACATCCTTCATTATTAAAAGTTATTCCTACAGAAGTTATTGAAGAGCAAGCTAAGATGGATAGAGAAAGAATGTGGAAGTATTAATAAAAAAAGGTTCTGAATTTCAGAACCTTTTTTTTAGTTATTTAAAACAGCTTCAACTGTAAATCCTTCTTTACGCAATAATTTAATTACCCCTTCTTCTCCCGCTAAATGTCCCGCACCAACGCCAAAAAATGTTGGTTTAGCTTTCATAGTTTTTATCATCACCGGAATCCAGTTCTTGTTTCTATTGTTTAACAAAACATCTTGATTGTCTGAAGTAATTTTGTTATCTGAATCATCCATCATTTTAAGCATGCCTTCAATGTCTTTACTTTGATAGATTTTCATCATTTTGTTCAGTTCATCTTTGTCCTTTTGTAAATCACTTTTAGCCATTTTTACTAATTCATCAGCTTGAACTTGGTAGGAAATCGCATCAAATACTTTCATTTGGTCTTCCACAGTCTCTAGTCCAAAGATTTCTTCTTTTTGTTCTTTGCTCACTTTCATTAATTCACTTTCAACCGATTGAAAAGGGCAATCAATCATCTTTGGATACAACATTGTGGTAACAATAAACGGTTTAAAACTATCAAACATCTTTGCCGACATGTTGATGTTTTTTTTGAGAAATTCATCAACTGTTTTAAAATCATCCGCATTTAATAAAGTAGACAATTTTGTGCCATCTTTCATCATCATGTGTTTCATCATTTGCATTTGCATTGATTTTTCATCCATGTCGAGTTCTAAATACAATTGTTCTGTTTTTTCAAGGGCATTTATTGTATTAGCATCCAAAGTAGCATCACAAGTTATGTGAATGGTTCCATATAAAAATGAGTCTTGTTGTAAACCATTACCCGATATTTTCCAAAGTAAACTTTTTTCTAATTCTTGAGAAAATGACAAACATGTAAGTAAGGTTAAAAGCGAAATGAATAACTTTTTCATTAGTAATCTATTTTTTTAAGTTCATTGTAATTTTTTTGAAGTCTTCGCATTAAAATACCATAAAGTAATCTGTAGAATAACCAAATCAACCCAATAAAAAGTATAGTGACAACAGAGTAAATTAGAATTAACATGCAGAAAAAAGTTTTTTGATTGATACTAGAAGATACGTTGTCAATCATTTTATTTATTGATGGATCATATAAAAATTGAAAAATAAAGATAATAATCATTGAAATTGCAGTCATTCCTAAATTATACCAAACGTAATATTTAACTGTTTTACGTGTTTTTAAAATATTTTGCATGAGTTGCTTTACGTTATCTGTTGTGTTGATTGCTTTATAATTTTTGAAAAATAAAAATATAAAAAACAGAATTACCCCATAGCTTATTACAGACATAATAGGCAATAACGTATCTAGATGATATAATTTAAGCTTCTCTAAGTATTGGTCGTCTGCAGTAAAAAATGTAAAACTCAACCATAAAAGTAATTCTAGAATACTAATAATCAAAACCCACTTCACGATAGAAGAGGAACGTTTGTGGAGCATTCCGTAAATTTCTTTTTCGCCTATTTGTTGGAATGAACTTTCTTGTTTTTTCCAATCTTTTTTTAATATTTCTAATTCATCCATGTGTTACGGATTTAATATTTTTTTTAATTTTCCTTTTACACGATTCATTTTTACCCGTGCATTTACTTCGCTAATCCCTAATGTTTCAGAAATTTCGGTATAATCTTTATCTTCTAAATATAAGAAAACCAAGGCTTTTTCAATATCGTTGAGCTCGCTAATGGCGCTGTACAACAATTTTAATTTTTCTTCTTCTTCAAAGTTGTATTCGTCCTGAGTCACCTTGTGAAAGGTACTGTCAAACTCAATGGTATCAACGGTACGTTTCTTCTTTCGATAGAGGGTTATAGCTGTATTTAACCCTACGCGATACGCCCAAGTAGAAAACTTAGAATCTCCTCTAAAGTTTGGAAAAGCCTTCCATAATTGAATGGTAATTTCTTGAAACAAATCGTTATGTGCATCTGAATCAGTAGTATATAACCTGCAAATTTTGTGGATTATATTCTGATTTTCTTTGAGTTGTTGCACAAAAAGTATTTCCGATTCTGATTTCATAAATAATAAGTAGTTTTTTGCACAAATTTGTTACAAGTTTACTATTTCAAATTTAATTAATCATTAACTATTTTGCGAAACATTCAATTCTTTTTCTTCTTATCTTTGACTTAATAAATTTACAATGATAAATGAATATTCCTCGTAGTAGCTTTCCTCGAATCGTCATCATAGGTGGTGGTTTTGCTGGAATATCTTTAGCGAAAAAACTTCGCAATAAGAAAGTACAAGTTATTTTACTAGACAAACACAATTATCACAATTTTCAACCTTTGATGTACCAAGTAGCAACCGGCGGTTTAGAGCCCGATTCTATTGCGTACCCAATTCGAAAAATTGTTCAAGAATATAAAGATTTTTATTTCCGATTGGCAGAAGTTCGTGAAATTGATGCCGAAAACAATACGATTTACGCCGATATTGGCGAATTAAAATTTGATTATTTAGTCATTGCAACAGGTTCTAAAACCAATTATTTTGGAAATAAAGAAATCGAGCGTAATAGCATGGCGATGAAAACGATTCCGCAGTCGTTGAATATTCGTAGTTTAATTTTAGAGAATTTTGAACAAGCTTTGCTTACCAATGATATCGATGAACGTCATAGTTTGATGAATTTCGTTTTAGTTGGTGGTGGTCCAACAGGAGTTGAATTAGCCGGAGCTTTAGCCGAAATGAAAAAAGCGATTCTTCCAAAAGATTATCCCGATTTAGATGTTCGAAAAATGGAAATCAATCTCATACAAGGAAGTAATCGGGTTTTGGATTCTATGAGCGAAAATGCTTCTGAAAAAGCAGAAAAATTTCTGTTGAATTTAGGTGTTAGCGTATGGAAAAACGTTCGTGTAACAGGTTACGATGGAAAAACAGTAACCACCAATTCTGATTTATCCTTTGATTCGGCAACTGTAATTTGGACAGCAGGTGTGCAAGGTGCTTTACCTCATGGTTTAAAAGCCGATAGTTTTATTAAAAATGTAAACCGAATTAAAGTCAATCAATTTAATCAAGTAGAAGGGTATGATAATCTTTTTGCGATTGGCGATATTGCTGTGATGACTTCAGAAGAATATCCACAAGGACATCCCATGATGGCTCAACCTGCGATGCAACAAGGAAGATTATTAGCCGAAAATCTAATCCGATTAATAGATAAAAAGACATTAAAACCTTTTGTTTATAAAGACAAAGGTTCGATGGCAACTATAGGAAGAAATAAAGCCGTTGTCGATTTACCAAAATTCAAATTCAGCGGTGTTTTTGCTTGGTTTGTTTGGATGTTTGTGCATTTGTTTTCGTTAATTGGATTCAAAAATAAAGCAGTAGTTTTCTTAAACTGGGTATACAATTACATCCGTTTCGACCGAGAAGCAAGATTGATTATGCGACCGTATAAAAAGAGAAAATTAGTAAGTTTTACAAGTGACGAGGTTTGAGTGCTCAGTGTTCAGTTTTTAGTGTTCAGTTACTGCCAACTCATTACTGAACACTGACCACTTTCTCATAACCAATGGCTAATCCCACAAACTTACTATAACCTTCCATGCCGTCTTTTTGTTGGTTGGCTTTTAGGAAATTGTCGTAGAAATATTCAAAAAAGCTATTGATTGGCGTTTGGTATTGGTTCCAAAATATTTTATTTTCTTCAAAGTTTTTTAAAACACCTTTGTTGATTTTTTTCACATACAGTTCCGAACTTCCTTCTTGCATCATTTCCAAATTATTCAACGCATAGCGCAATGCAAAACTGTAGGCCGAATATTGGAAATACAAATCATCATTTTTAGCGGCCGTTACAAATCCGATGAAATTGCATTCGCTTTCGCTTCCAATTCCTATTTGATGCGCCATTTCGTGGCAAGTGGTTAAAGGCGAAGTGTATTTAGGTTTTAAATAATTCACTTGCGCTTCATTGGTAAACGGATTCAAATAACCACCAAATCCCATATAACTCAAAGGATAACTAAACAACGATGATTTGATGCTTTTTACTTCATAACGGAATTCTTGTAAATCAATTGGAATATTTTCATAGCCTTTCAAAGCCAAATTATAAATTTCGTCATGCGAATACGGAATCACAACCGCAATAGAATCATTTTTTGTGATTTGTAATTGTAATTCATTGGTTTTCAATAACATTTTTTCTGCAAACGTTTTTAATTGTTCTGCCGAATATTCTTTTTCAATCTGTAGTTTTTCATGTAACGGAATTCGGTAGTAGTTCATTCCCCAAAGAATATGAAGGAAAAAGTAAAAAACAGAAACCCAACTCAATATCGCTAATCACATCACCAAGCGAAAATGGTAACCAACCCAATGCTTTTCTCGACAAGAAAGCCAATTTCGGATAAAAACCTTTACTGTACCAGGTTTCTACAAAATCAGGAAATAAACCAATCGTTTTCACTACGATGATTTGGATTATTAAAAATAGAGGAAGTATGAATTTTCTTTTCACAGTGTATTTTAAAACGTAAATATAATCACAAATCAATTTGTAAAGAAATTAAACTTTGTAACTTTGTTATCTTAAACTTGAAACTTGAAACTTGAAACTTGAAACTTGAAACAAAAAAACACAAAAAATATAATGAGCCAAGAAATTAGAAATCTGGAACCAAAGCCACTTTGGAACAAATTTGCCGATTTGAATGCGGTACCACGTCCGTCTAAAAAAGAAGAGCGTGTAATTGAATTCATGAAAAACTTCGGAACCAGTTTAGGATTAGAAACGTTTGAAGACGAAATCAGAAACGTAATCATTCGTAAACCAGCAACGCCAGGAATGGAAAACCGCAAACCAATTGTTCTTCAAGGACATTTGGATATGGTGCACCAAAAAAATAATGATACGAATTTTGATTTCGACACGCAAGGAATCGATATGTATGTCGATGGTGATTGGGTTCGTGCAAAAGGGACTACACTTGGTGCTGATAATGGGTTAGGAGTTGCGATGATTATGGCGATTTTAGAATCTACTGATATTAAACATCCTGCAATTGAGGCTTTGTTTACGATTGATGAAGAAACTGGAATGACAGGTGCTTTGAACTTAAAAGGTGGTGTGTTACAAGGTGAAATTTTATTGAATTTAGATACTGAAGAAGACGATGAAATCGATATCGGTTGTGCTGGTGGAATTGACGTAACCGCAACAAGAGGTTATAACGAAGAAGAAACGCCAGAAGGTTCTGTGGGTTACACGATTACTGTGAAAGGTTTACAAGGTGGACACTCCGGAATGGACATTCATAAAGGATTAGGAAATGCCAACAAAATCATGAACCGTTTGTTATTTGACGGATTTGAGAATTTTGGATTGCAAATTGCTGAAATTTCAGGAGGAAGTTTGCGTAATGCAATTCCGAGAGAAAGTGTAGCGAAAGTTATTATTGCTGAAATGTATGACGAAGCGTTTGTTTTTGACATGCAAGAAGTAATTGGCGATATCAAAACCGAATTCAAAACGATGGAACCAAATTTAACGATTGAGATTGTTAAAAACGATTCAACTCCAGCGAAAGTAATGGATTTAGGCGTGCAAGAAGGTTTATTACGAGCACTTTATGCAGCACACAACGGCGTTTACAGAATGTCAGCTGATATGGAAGACTTGGTGGAAACTTCAAATAATATTGCAAGAGTAATTGTAAAAGACGGACAAATTTCGATTCAGAATTTAACGCGTTCTTCTGTGGAAAGTTCTAAAATGGATTTAGCCAATGCATTGCGTTCAGCATACGAATTGTTTGGTTGCGAAGTTGATTTTGCAGGAAGTTACCCAGGTTGGACACCCAACGTAAACTCTGAAATTTTAGACGTTTTGACTTCAATTTACGAAAAACAAAACGGAGATAAACCAAAAGTAGTAGCTTGTCATGCTGGATTAGAATGTGGAATCTTAGGAACGAACTATCCAAATATGGACATGATTTCTTTTGGACCAACCATTCACGGCGCACACAGTCCAGATGAAAGAGCATCGATTAAATCGTCTCAGAAATTTTGGAAGTTTGTTTTGGAAATTTTAGAGAATATTCCAGAGAAGAAATAAGAGAATATTCCAGAGAAGAAATAAGAGAATAGAAAGTAGAATAAAGAGGAAATCCCGAGTTAGCTCGGGATTTTTTTGTGCTGGGGCGAGCATCTTACTCGTAACTATTTTTTATCAGCTTTACATTGTGTTCACAGGTATGACGCTAGC
>JBILST010000295.1:0-2777 GCA_044371865.1 Flavobacterium sp. | reverse complement strand
AAATGACAACGGTAGCTTTGGTATCAACGGGATGCAATTTGGAGGCAACAACGGTATTACCCAATCTAATATGATTGGAATTAATTTTGCTGACGAATGGGCAAAAAAGAAAATAAATCCAAATGGTAGCTACTACTATTCTAATGCAGAAACCAAGAACAATAACAGAACTAATAGAATAAATTTATTACCAACAGGAAACAGCACCACACTAGCAGAATCGAAAACAAAATCAAGTACTGATGGTCATAACATAGGAATGGATTTTGAAATTAAACTTGATTCTACTACTACAATTTATATGAGTCCTAGTTTTGCTAAAGGTGAAATAAAAAACAAAAACACTGGTTTTGATGCTACTTTTGACGAAACTGGAGCTGCTTTAAATGAAAACACCACCGACAATAATTGGTCAAGTCAAAACAACACTTTTAGAAACAACATTTATTTTTACAAAGGTTTAAAGAAAAAAGGAAGAGGAATTAGCGCCTCAATTGAAAATGAAAATAGTAAAAATGAATCTGATTTATTTACTAAAACAACCACCACATTCTTTCAATCTGGAAGTACTGATGACGATAGAGATCAATTCAGAATCGACAATTCAAAATCAGACAGTTTTAGAGCAGAAATAGGCTATAACGAACCGTTAAGAGATTCATTGGTTTTTAACTTTGAAACTATTTATAAATATAAAAAGGCTAAAGACACGCGAGAAACGTATGATTTTGACGAAATTTTTAATTCATATACAAATTTTAACGACCTCCTTTCAAACGACATTACCTCTTCCACTTCTTCTGTTGCTCCAATGATTGGGATAAGTATTAGAAAAAAGAAAATTAGAGGTAGTATTTCTATGGGAACAGAAATTATCAGATTCAACAACCAATCTAATTATTTATCAAATTTAACTACGGTAAACAAAAACTACATCTATCCTAAAATGAATGGTTATATAAATATTACTTTGGGTAAATCTAAATCGATATACAGTTATTATTCTTACGAAGTTAATTTACCTTCTGCTAACCAAATTTTACCCTTCGAAAATTTAGGAAATCCACTAAACACATATATTGGAAATGCTGACTTAAAACCAAACGAGAATTACTCAATTTATACGAATTTCAATAATTATGATTATGCAACACGTAGTGGTTTTTATGCCTATGCTGGTGGAGATTACAATGTGAATCAAATTGTAGCTTCAACCGCCTATGATGCCGATTTTAAAGCAACCACCACTTATCAAAATGTAGACAGAGCGTATAATACCTATATTGGCTTTAGTTTAAACAAATCATTAAAGAAAGAAAAAAGAACTTTTAAATATGGTTTTGGATTACAATTAGGTTACAATTATGACCAAGGGTTAACCAATACTGAATTATTTGAATCTAAAGGTTTAACGCTAAATCCAAGAGCTAACATTTCTTGGTCAATTGACGAAATAATCACAATTAATCCCTCATACAAATACACTTACATTACCAATGATTTTACGAATTATGTAATTGAAAACACCAAAAACTTCCTGCACAGTGCCAAGTTAGAAATCACCAGTTATTGGCCTAAAAAAGTGGTTTTAGGAAGTGATTTTGGATATAACTACAATTCCAATATTGCAGATGGTTTTCAAAAAGATTTCTATTTATGGAATTTAAGTTTGGGTTATAATTTCTATCAAGACCAATTATTAGCCAAAGTAAAAGTATACGATGTTTTAAATCAAAACATCAGTTCAACAAGAACTATTACACCAACAGCTATTACGGATATGGAAAATACGGTTTTACAACAATATGTCATGTTTTCTTTAACTTATAAATTAGAAAAATTTGGCGGCAAGAAAAAAGATGATGGCTCCATGATTTTTATAGATTAAACAAAAAACTCGTTAGAATTTCTAACGAGTTTTTTTATACTTTAAACTTTTTACTTTTCTCTTAAAATCTACCAACTTCCACCAGCACCTCCACCAGAGAAACCACCACCGCCGAAACCGCCGCCGAAACCTCCAGAAGAGCCACCACCAAAACTTCCGCCACCAAAACCACCATTTCCTCGTCCAAGACTACTAAGTATGATAATGTCGCCTAAATCTAAACCGCCGCCGCCTCTAAAATTTCCACCGCCTTTATTTCCTCTGGAAGCTAAAACCAATAGAATAATAACAAAAACAACAATCAAGATGAACGGTAAAGGATTACTCGATTCTTTTCTAGAACCTTTGTATTTTCCTTTTAATACTTCAAAAATAGCATCAGTACCTTTATCAAGACCTAAGTAAAAATTTCCTGCTTTGAATTCAGGAATAATTATATTGCGAATAAGCTCTCCATTTATTCCGGCAGTTAATCTATCTTCAACGCCATATCCAGGAGAAATCCATATCTTTTTATCGTTTTTGGCAAAAAGAATGATAATTCCGTTATCATTTTGCTCACTTCCACCAATTCCCCAAGTTTGTCCCCATCTTGGAGTTAGAATCCCAATGTCTTCACCTTTTAAATCTTCAATTGTAATCAACACGATTTGAGTGGTTGTAGAATCAGAATATCGAATTAACTTGTTTTCTAATTCTTTTTCTTCTTGAGGATTTAAAATATCGGCATAATCATAAACACTGGTTTGAAAACTAGGTTGATCAGGAATAGTAAACTGCGCCTGAACAATAATTCCGCTTAAAACCAATACAAATAAAAATAACTTTCTCATATTAGTTTCTTGAGATTTCGTTAGACAATTCGTTTGTATCATCTGATTGATAAGGG
>JBILST010000294.1:0-2797 GCA_044371865.1 Flavobacterium sp. | reverse complement strand
ATGTTGCAAAAGTAAAGATTAATTATAAAACTTTAAAACTTGATTTTTGAAATTGATATTGTCATTGTCTCTGAAATTCTTACCTTCGCAATCATACTTAAAATTTGAAATTGTGGCTAAAAAATCTGCAGCAACTCCCGATAAAGCACCAAAGGAAACACCATTAATGAAGCAATACAACGAGATAAAAAACAAATATCCCGATGCCTGTTTGTTGTTTCGTGTGGGCGATTTCTATGAAACTTTTGGAGAAGATGCAGTTAGAGCAGCAGGAATTTTAGGTATAACCTTAACCAAACGTGGCGCAGGTTCTGAAACTGAAACGGCTTTGGCTGGATTTCCGCATCATTCAATTAATACGTATTTACCCAAGTTAGTTAAAGCCGGACTTCGAGTGGCGATTTGTGACCAATTAGAAGATCCAAAAATGACTAAAACCATCGTAAAACGTGGAGTTACGGAGTTAGTTACGCCTGGAGTTTCCATGAATGATGAGGTGTTACAATCCAAGTCAAATAACTTTTTAGCGGCAGTTCATTTTGGAAAAAAATCGCTTGGTGTGGCATTTTTAGATGTGTCAACAGGTGAATTTTTAGTTTCGCAAGGCAATGAAGAATACATCGATAAATTGTTGCAAAACTTCCGCCCAAGTGAAATTTTAATTCCGAAACAATTTAAAAATCAGTTTAATTCGGTTTTTGGAGACGATTTTCATACCTTTTTTTTGGAAGATTGGGTGTGCAAGGAAGATTATGCGTTAGAAAGTTTAACCAAACATTTTCAAACCAATTCACTAAAAGGTTTTGGTGTAGAAGAATTAACGGAAGGTTTGATTGCGTCGGGTGCGATTTTATATTATTTGTCGGAAACGCAGCATAACAAGATTCAACACATTACTAATATCCAACGTATTGCCGAAGATGCTTACGTTTGGATGGATAAATTTACCATTCGAAATTTAGAATTATATCACAGTTATAATCCAAATGCGGTAACGCTTTTAGATGTGATTGACAAAACGCTTTCGCCAATGGGAGCAAGGTTGTTGAAACGTTGGTTGGCGCTTCCGTTGAAAGATATTTCAAAAATAAGAAGTCGTCAAGAAGTGATTTCATATTTGAAAACCAATCCCGAAGTTTTACAACAAATTCAATATCAAATCAAACAAATTTCCGACTTAGAACGTTTGATTTCGAAAGTGGCAACCGGAAAAATTTCCCCAAGAGAAGTCAATTTCTTGAAAGATTCGTTAGATGCGATTATTCCAATTAAAACATTGGCTTTGTCGAGTGAAAATGAAGCTTTACGAGTAATTGGAGATAGTTTACACGCCTGTGAATTGTTACGCGAGAAAATAAAAACCACTATTCAAGAAGACGCTCCAGTTAGTGTAAATAAAGGAAACGCAATTGCTGTTGGAGTTCATTCCGAATTAGACGAATTACGCGCGATTTCATCCACAGGAAAAGGTTATTTGGAAGAATTAGAACAACGAGAAAGTGCTGCTTCTGGAATCCCTTCTTTGAAAGTGTCTTTCAATAATGTTTTTGGTTATTATATCGAAGTTAGAAATACACATAAAGATAAAGTTCCAGCGGAATGGATTCGTAAGCAAACCTTAGTGAATGCCGAGCGCTATATTACAGAAGAACTAAAAGAATACGAATCGAAGATTTTAGGTGCCGAAGAAAAAATCCATCAATTAGAAACACAATTGTTTGAGCAATTGGTGAATTGGATTGCAACGTATATCAAACACGTTCAGTTGAATGCCAATTTAATTGCGCAATTAGATTGTTTGACTTCTTTCACGCAATTAGCAATTGATAATAAATACGTTTGTCCTGATTTAGATGAAAGTTTCGATTTGGAAATTAAAGAAGGACGTCATCCAGTAATTGAAAAGCAATTGCCAGTTGGCGTACCATATATTTCTAATGATGTCTATTTAGACAGAGAAACCCAACAAATCATCATGATTACGGGTCCGAACATGTCGGGTAAGTCGGCTATTTTGCGTCAAACCGCTTTGATTGTGTTGATGGCGCAAATGGGAAGTTTTGTGCCTGCAGAAAGCGTGCGAATGGGTGTTGTGGATAAAATTTTCACCAGAGTGGGAGCAAGTGATAATATTTCGATGGGTGAATCTACTTTTATGGTGGAAATGAATGAAACCGCTTCGATTTTGAATAATATTTCAGAAAGAAGTTTGGTGTTGTTAGATGAAATTGGACGAGGAACTTCAACTTATGACGGAATTTCGATTGCTTGGGCGATTTCAGAATATTTGCACGAACATCCAAATAAACCGAAAACACTTTTTGCTACGCATTATCATGAATTAAATGAAATGGAAGTTACGTTTGACAGAATTCAGAATTTCAATGTTTCTGTGAAGGAATTAAAAGATACGGTTTTATTTATTCGTAAATTGGTTAAAGGTGGAAGTGCGCATAGTTTTGGTATTCACGTAGCGAAAATGGCTGGAATGCCTCAAATTGTGATTCAAAAAGCACAAAAATTATTGAAGCAATTAGAAAAAAGACATTCTAGTGAAGAATTATCCGGAATTAAATCGGCTAATGATGAATTGCAATTGAGTTTTTTTAATTTAGACGATCCGCTTTTGGAAGATATTAAAGAAGAAATCATGAATATCGACATCAATACCTTAACTCCTGTGGAAGCTTTAATGAAGCTAAACGAAATAAAACGAATGTTGGTAAAAAAATAATTTCAAAATAAATAATTCGTTATCAAAAGGTTATAAAAAAGTTTTAATTTTTATTTAAAAAGT
>JBILST010000074.1:0-9581 GCA_044371865.1 Flavobacterium sp. | reverse complement strand
AAAGACGCTGGAATTACACCAGACAATGTAAACAAACATAGAGTAGGTGTAATTTGGGGTGCTGGTATTGGAGGTTTAGAAACTTTCCAAGACGAAGTAATGTATTATGCCAAAGGTGATGGAACGCCAAAGTTCAATCCTTTCTTTATTCCTAAAATGATTGCCGATATTGCTCCAGCTCATATTTCAATGAGAAATGGCTATATGGGACCAAATTATACTACTGTTTCTGCTTGTGCTTCTTCTGCTAATGCCTTAATTGATGCATTCAACTACATCCGTTTAGGAATGTGTGATGTAATTATTTCGGGTGGTTCTGAAGCAGCTGTAACCATTGCAGGAATGGGTGGATTTAATTCTATGCACGCCTTATCAACTAGAAATGATAGTCCAGAAACGGCTTCAAGACCTTTTGACGCTACTCGTGATGGTTTTGTTTTGGGTGAAGGTGCTGGTGCTTTAGTTTTAGAAGAATACGAGCATGCTAAAGCGCGTGGTGCTAAAATTTATTGTGAAGTTGGTGGTGGTGGAATGTCTTCTGACGCGTACCATTTAACAGCTCCACATCCAGAAGGAATTGGTGTTATTGCTGTTATGGAAAACACATTGCGTGATGCTGGAATGACTCCTGATCAAGTAGACCACATCAATACACACGGAACTTCTACACCGCTTGGAGATGTTGCTGAATTAAAAGCTATAAGCCATGTTTTTGGTGAGCATGCTAAAAATATTAATATCAATTCAACAAAATCAATGACAGGACACTTACTTGGTGCTGCTGGTGCTATTGAAGCAATTGCTTCTATCTTAGCTATGCAACACAGTATTATACCTCCAACGATTAACCATACAGTAGTTGACGAAAATATTAATCCAGAATTAAATTTAACTTTAAATAAAGCGCAAAAACGCGAAATTAAAGTAGCAATGAGTAATACCTTCGGTTTTGGAGGTCACAATGCTTGTGTATTATTTAAAAAATTGGAAGACTAACTACATGCGTCGATTATTTAATAAAATAAGAAAAAACTCCCGTTCTCCAGAAGACGGGATTTTTTTTGAAAAAATGACCAAAATACTAGGTTTCGAGCCTTTAGAACTTAGATATTACCAAAAAGCTTTTACACATCGATCCACTAATAAGCTCGATGATAAAGGAAATCCTTTCAATTATGAACGGTTAGAATTTTTAGGTGATGCAATGCTTGGTAGTGTAATTGCTGCACATCTTTACAATCAAGTTCCCTCTGGCGACGAAGGTTATTTAACTAAAATGCGCTCTAAAATCGTAAGTAGAGAACACTTAAACGAGTTGGGACGCGATTTTAATTTGGTAAGTTTTGTTGAAAGTAAAGTCAATGCTAATCAATTTGGAGAAAACATTCACGGCAATTTATTTGAAGCTTTTATTGGTGCTATCTATTTAGATAGAGGTTTTAGCTATTGTGAAAAATTTATTCAAAATAAAATCATCAAGCAATATGTAGATATTGCCAAATTAGAAGGTAAAGTTATCAGCTACAAAAGTTTAATTATAGAATGGTGTCAAAAAGAAAAAATTTCCTTCTTTTTTGATTTTGTAGAAGATAATGGCATTGAGGGGCAAAAATATTTTGGGGTAAAACTACTTATTGACCAAAAAATTGTTGCGCGCGCACGTGCTACATCGAAGAAAAAAGCGGAAGAAAAAGCATCTCAAAGAGCTTATTTTGCTTTGCAAGAAAAAATTTCAAAAAAATAACCCAGTACTAAAACGTTTTCGTTACTAAATTAACGTTAAGAACATAAAAATGGGTGTTTTTTAATAGATTTTAGTCTTATATTTACAACTTAAATGAGGGTAATGGCAATTCATAAAATTCAAATAAACGATTTTGTTTCAGATGATTATGAATTAATTGCCATCCATTCATCTTTAGAGGATTACAAATTGGCTTATTCCCTAAATGTGGTTTTAGGTGTTCAATTGAGTAAAAATCTTTCTTATGTGGAAATTGCTATTCCTGAAGGAAAAAGTGCTTTTAGTAACTACATATTTGATGATAAAAAAAACGATATTGTTTGGACCTTAATCGAAAATAAAGCTACGATTATCAATTCCAACAAACAAATAAGTTCATTATTTGAACAGATTGACATTACCGTTTTTTTACTACCTGAATTTAAAAAAGCCGATTACCTTTTAAAAATTGAAAATATTGATTACGGATTTGAAGCAGAATCTATAATTGAAAAAATTCAAGAAATTAAAAATGTAACTACAGCTTACACCATTGATATAACAAACTTAAAATCTAAAAATAATTTAATTTTTTAATTAAGATGCCAACAAACAAAAAAACTAAAATTGTTGCTACACTAGGGCCAGCCTGTAGTACAAAAGAAGTGATTAAAAACATGATAGATGCAGGAGTGAATGTTTTTAGAATTAACTTTTCACATGCCGATTATACTGATGTTTCTGAACGAATCAAAATCATTAGAGAATTAAACGATGAATATGGTTATACAACTTCAATTTTAGGAGATTTACAAGGTCCTAAATTACGCGTAGGTGTAATGAAAGAAGATGTTGTAGTAAGTAAAGGAGATACAATTACATTCACTACAGCTGAGGATATTTTAGGAACTGCCGCGCGAGTTTATATGAACTACAAAGAGTTTCCAAAAGATGTAAATCCTGGAGAAAGAATCTTATTAGATGACGGAAAGTTGATTTTTGAAGTTACAAAAACGGATAAAAACACTGAAGTTGAAGCAGTAGTGGTTCAAGGCGGTCCTTTGAAATCAAAAAAAGGAGTTAACCTACCAAACACAAAAGTTTCATTACCTGCTTTAACAGAAAAGGATATTCGCGACGCTAAGTTTGCTATTGAAAATAAAGTAGATTGGATTGCTTTATCGTTTGTAAGAACATCCCAAGATTTAGAAGATTTACAAGATTTGATAGCTGAACATTCTGATCATAAAATTCCAATTATTGCAAAAATTGAAAAACCGGAGGCGGTTGAAAACATTGATAAAATTGTAGCTTTTTGTGATGGATTAATGGTTGCTCGTGGCGATTTAGGCGTGGAAGTTCCCGCTGAAGAAGTGCCTTTGATTCAGAAAAAATTGATTCACAGAGCGAAAACGGCTCGTATTCCTGTTATTGTAGCAACACAAATGATGGAAACTATGATTACTTCATTAACTCCTACAAGAGCAGAAGTAAATGACGTTGCAAACTCTGTAATGGATGGTGCCGATGCAGTAATGTTATCTGGTGAAACTTCAGTAGGAAATTATCCAGTAGAGGTGATTGAAACCATGACTCGTATTATTGAAAGTGTTGAAGATTCGCCACTTATTAAAGTGCCTATTTCGCAACCACAAATAAAAAACCAACGTTTTATTACTAAATCAATTTGTTATCATGCTTCTTTAATGGCAGATTCTATTAATGCAAAAGCCATTACAACCTTAACCAACTCAGGTTATACGGCATTTCAAATTTCAGCATGGCGACCAAAATCACATATTTTAGTATTTACTTCTAACCATAGAATTTTAACACAATTGAATCTTTTATGGGGAGTAAGAGCCTACTTCTATGACAAATTAGTAAGTACAGATGATACTATTGATGACATCAACACCATTTGTAAAGAAAGAAAATATGTGAAAAAAGGCGATATGGTAGTAAACCTAGCAGCAATGCCAATTGTAGCAAAAGGAATGGTGAACACCATGCGTGTTTCAGAAATAGAATAACAGAATTTTTAATACTAAAAAACGAGTGCTAAATTACTTTAGCACTCGTTTTTGTTTTATCTAGGTTGTGGTTAGTATTTTTAATTAATTTTAAGCAGCTATTTTTTCAAACGCAATAAAATTTGTCACTTCTCCTTTGTTATTGAAAATTGGAAAGCCTTTGATGTGGCATTTGTATAACGAACCATCTTTGCAATAATTGATTACGTTTTTCTCAAACGGTACTTTGTTTAAAATAGCTTGTCTAATTTCGTTACTAACTTGTAAATCTGTTTTAGCTCCTTGAAACATTTTTGGCGAGTTTCCAATCACTTCATTTGCTTCATAGCCGTTCATTTTGTGTATGTTTTTACTAGCGAAAACAATTTTCAACTTCGCATCGGTAACCACAATAACGGTTTCATCTTGAAGACTTTCTTTGTAATCCCACACTGCATTCCATTGATTTTTATTCGCAATTTGATGTAGAGAATGCACATCTTGTAGCACCACATTCGTTTGCAACAAATACTGAGAAAAAATGTCCCAAGACACCAACGGCATTGCCTTTATAGCGCTATTTTCATACTGTTTTGCAAACGCAGCATCATACACTTTGAACTCCATATCCGATGTTATTTTTGTCAAAACTAAAAAGAAAAATGAATCAACAAGTTAGAAAACACAACTTTAACGCTTGTTTAAGCAACTAAAACTCAAACTTCAATTGCACCGAAACACTTTTTTGAGGCAACTCAGTTTTGGTATTTTCTTCGTTGTTTAAATTGTGTACCGAGATGCCTAGCAATCGTACGGAGTTTTTTAAGCGTTCTTGGTAGAGTAAATCTTTGGCAACATCCACAATAATGTGTTTATCGTTTACAAAATACGGCAAAGTTTTGCTTCGGGTTTGTAGCGTGAAATCAGAGTATTTTATTTTTAAAGTGATGGTTTTACCTGAAATTTTACTTTTTTGAAGACGTTTTTCTAATTCTTTGGCAATACTTAACAAACGGTCTTCCATAAAAATTTCAGAAGATAAATTTTCACCAAAGGTGCGCTCCGCTCCTACTGATTTAATTTTTCGGTTGGGTTTTACCGCGCTGTTGTGAATACCGCGTACAATTTGAAAATAATGCATACCGCTATTTCCAAAGTTTTTTTCCAAATATTCAATTGGTTTTTGCTTTAAATCATAACCTGTAAAAATGCCCAATTGGTACATTTTTTCGGCCGTGACTTTGCCTACACCATAGAATTTTTTTACGTCTAATTTTTCTAAAAAAGATTCCACCTCATCAGGGTTTACCGTTTTTTGTCCGTTAGGTTTGTTGTAATCTGAAGCAATTTTTGCTACAAATTTATTCACCGAAATTCCTGCCGAAGCCGTAAGACCAACTTCTTCAAAAATGCGTTTTCTGATTTCTTGTGCAATTAATGTGGCACTTGGATTGCCTTTTTTATTCTCGGTAACATCTAAATAAGCTTCATCGAGGGATAAAGGTTCTACTAAATCGGTATAATCGAGGAAAATCTTCCTAATTTGTTTGGAAATTTCTTTATAGCGATCAAATCGGGGTGGTACAAAAATTAAATCGGGACACAATTTCTTCGCTTGAATTCCGCTAATTGCACTTCTAACTCCGAATTTTCTGGCTTCATAACTTGCCGCACTAACCACGCCTCTAATTTCACTTCCACCAACAGCCAAAGGTTTTCCTTTCAGCTCAGGATTATCCATTTGCTCTACCGATGCATAAAACGCATCCATGTCCACATGAATTATTTTTCGGTAGTGCTCACTCATAAATTATTCGGTAGGAAAAAAGAAACTTAACGGTTTTCTAAAAAAATGCTTTTTGATAGAAATTATGATAGGTCGCAATTCTGCCAACGGAATATCTCGCGAACGAAACGCCAAGCCAAGCGACAAACCGAAACTTACAATAAAGTTGACAAAACCAATAATTCCTATCCCTAAAACACCCCAAAACAACATGACATTATTCACCATATAATCGGCACCATATATCGCTAAGGCTAAATTTCCACTAGCAAAAGTAATGTGTCTAATATCTAGATTTAAGCCTAAAAACAATCCTATTGAAGCCGTACTTCCTAAGAAAACACCAAACCAAAAATTAGAAATAATACCTGCCCAATAATGTTCATACCATTTTGAAATTTTATCTGCCCTAGCTTTTCCAAAGTTTAACTTTAACAACGGATGTTCTTGAATTCGATAATAGACATCAAAATGTTTATCACGATTTGCAATACTTCCAGAAATAATTCCCGATAAGAACAAGAAAAATCCAGCAATAGCAGCATGAAAAATCGCCAAAGAATGCACTGGACTTAAATCGGTAACTAATTTTTCCCATTTGGTTTCAGCAATGTTGTAATTAAACCCTAAATCGATTAACCAAATTCCCAAAAGCGCCACTGGAAAAGCCATCACCACATTTCCTACAAACGCAATAAACTGCGAACGAAACAAACGAGCAAATAAAACAGCAAAACTGTTGTGTTTTTCTCCATCTCCACTGGCTTGTTTTTTTAAACCGTCTTCTAAAGCGCTAATTAAAGCTGCTGCCGTCATGGCAGGTTGTTTGGTCGCCAACGTAAATCCTAAAATATAAATTGCAATGAAACCAAACGAATAATTCATACTGTAAAAAAAGGCATGACCAAAATCTGAAGTTTCTAATTTTGACAACAATAATTTTATGATACACAAAATCCCAACAATTAAACCACCACCAACTGCCGCATATAACATTTTGAAATATTCGGTTTTCGATTCAGTAATGTAATGTTCACCTGTTTTTGCTGTGTGTTGAGTGATTTCGTATGACAACAATTGGGTACTTTCGGCAAATAATTTTCTTACGTTGGTTTTTAAACAGTTGTATTTAATTAGTTTGATGGCTAATTCTATTGACTTTGATTTCTTTTCTTCCGGTTCATCGATTACTAAAAGTGGCAACAAAACGCCAATTCGGTACAAATGTTGTTTTATACTTAGTAAGTTCTGGTTCACACGTAGCGAAATACCAAATTTAGAAGAGTTTTGAAAGGCTTTCTCAACAAAATCATTACATTGACTATATAATATAAGTAATTGCTTAAAATTAATGTCTAATGACGTGGTGTAAAATTCCGATTCTTTACTTCTTATGTGATGTTCAATAGCGTATAATTCGTTTTCAAAAGCCGCAAACGGACTTTCTAAACCAGAATATTCAGGAACCATTTTCATTACATCTGTTTCCAATGCTTTTCCACTTGTTCGTTGTGCTAACAAATTAATAGCCTGCATTACTTCATACATTGGGGAATTAGCATCAACCGATTCATAAATAGTTTCAAATTGAAACAAATCGAAAAGTGTTTCTAATTCAGCCTTTGGGATTTTATTTACCCAAATTGGATCAGAATCTGCATAAAAAATCTGATTTAAAACATATTGCAAGGTATTTTTTGGTGCTTGATAAGGTAAAATTTTAGCAAACAATCGCTTTTTAACTTCGTAAAAGAAATCGATGTCTTGTAAAATTCCTGCATCGGTTAAAATGGCGTCGAAGTTTTTATTTTCCAACACGCTTTTTAAATACGCTACAAAGTTTTCTCTTTCTGTTGCATTATTCGTAAAGAACTCTATTATAGGAAAAACACTGAATTTTTCAAGTTTTTTTGGACTTTTCGGACGAATAACATTGACCAATTGAACCAATATATCAATATCGTTCTCTTCTTTTTTCCAAAGTTGTAATTCATTAAAATACTTTTTAATGATGACATCGGGTGTTGTGTTTGTTTTTCTTCGTATCATATTCCTGATTTAGGTCTAATAAGGGTAAAGATACAAATTGAAAGGATTTTTTCGTAATTTAGATGCCTAAATAATATTAAATTTTGGTAGAAATAGAACGCAAATACCTCGTTACCAATTGCGATTTCATAATGGAAAGCAAGGAAAACTTTAGAATTGTTCAAGGCTATTTGAATTCAAATCCAGAGAGAACGGTTCGAGTTAGAATTAAAGGAGGCAAAGGTTTTTTAACCATAAAGGGAATAGGAAACGAATCAGGCATGACGCGTTTTGAATGGGAAAAGGAAATTACAGTTTCTGAAGCCGAAGCTTTACTCCTATTGTGTGAAAAAGGTACAATTGATAAAATTCGATACAACGTGATTTTTGAAAACCATTTATTTGAAGTTGATGTTTTTCAGGGTGAAAATGAAGGCTTAATTGTGGCAGAAATTGAACTACAATCGGAAAACGAAACTTTTTCTAAACCTAATTGGCTAGGAAATGAAGTTACTTCTGACGAACGGTATTACAATTCGTTTTTAAGCAATCATCCGTTTAAATCTTGGAAATAAGTTATTCTACAATTTCTAAACTTACGCGTAATGGCGAGCGACCATTGTTATGAGAAATGTCTAAAAAAGGTCTTTTTGCCATATCAATTTCTCTTTTTCGAGTATGAGGTCCTCTATCATTAATAGTTACAACAACACTTTTCTTGTTGGCTAAATTGGTCACTTTTACTTTAGTGCCAAATTTCAGTGTTTTATGAGCTGCTGTATATTTTTTATTACTAAAAACTTGGCCACTAGCAGTTCTTCTTCCGTTTAATTTGTCGGAATAATGAGAAGCTTCTACGTTTTTCTTGTATAATTTGGTTTTAAGATTAGCCAAAGAGTCGGTAACTTTTAGAGAATCCGATTTTTTTATCGAATCTAAAACACGAAGCGAATCTTTCTTCTTAACCGTATCATATAAAGAAGCCTTTCTAACAAATCCCGATTTGGATTCATTAGAAAAGCCTACTAATATTGTAATAAGCAACACAAACGCTACAATTATGATATTTTTCTTCATTATTTTTTGTTTTTGTTAAACCTATTACAAAATATATACCAAAGACTAATTGAACCAGTTAGCCCAAGGGAGTCTTGATAAGATTAATACTAAACCTAAAGTATAAAAAACAGCAATCTTTTTGAATTTACCGTTGTTACTTTCTTCTTTTTTATGTTTTGACCATCCAATCGTAATTAAAACTAATGCAATAATATTAGTAAAAGGGTGTTCAATTAAAATAGGTCTTAAATCATTATCACTCATAACTTTCATACCAATTTGAGACCACGCAACAAATTTTGGCGAAACAAAATACAAAATCAAACCAATTAACAATTGGATATGACAAATAATCAGGGTAAATAAAGACAAGCGCAAATCTTTGTCTTTAAATATTTTTTTAGAAGATAATCCAAAAATGGCATTGAATGAAGCCAGCAACAATAATCCCAAAGCTGCATAAGCTAAAATAGAGTGAACATTTTTAATAGTTTCGTACATACCTAAATATTTTATTGTGAGTTACAAATATAAGAAATTAAAAAACCTCTTACTCAAAAAAATGAATAAGAGGTTTTAATTAACTTTACTTGTGACTAAAAATTATAACGAATTGAAAAATTCCAAGTTCTTCCAAAACCGAAGAATACTTGGTTAGAATCAGCCACACCGTTGTATAATCTATTGTTTGAAGCATAAGTTCCTAAAGCTGGATTTGAAGAACTAATATTGTCATCAGCAAAAATATTAGTTCTAGACTCAGCAATATAAATTTCGTCTAAAACATTGTTAATGTTTAATCTTAAATTAATGGTGTTGTTTTTTTCTTTCCCAACAAACATTTTAAAAGAAATACCAGCATCCATTAAACCATAAGATGGTAATTCTAAAGTTCCTTTGTTAGTTGCTGAAGTAAGTTGAGTTGGAGCTAAACTTGCATATAATTTATCAACAAATCTATAATTAGCATCAA
>JBILST010000073.1:0-9601 GCA_044371865.1 Flavobacterium sp. | reverse complement strand
AAAAAGGAATAATTAAAATTGATTGATTGTTTGTCTGATGGCTACCAGTTTAGTCATTAAATTTTCAAAATAATCTAAGTGTAACATATTAGCTCCATCACTTTTAGCATTTGCTGGATCAAAATGAGTTTCAATAAAAATTCCATCTACCCCAACAGCTATTCCTGCTTTAGCAATCGTTTCTATCATATCAGGACGACCACCAGTAACTCCCGTCATTTGGTTAGGTTGTTGTAAAGAATGGGTTACATCTAATACGGTAGTGGCTTGTTGTTGCATTGTAGGAATTCCTCTAAAATCCACAATCATATCTTGGTAGCCAAACATCGTACCTCTATCGGTAACCATAACATTTTCATTTTGGCAATCCAATACTTTTTGAACAGCATGTTTCATGCTTTCTGGACTCATGAATTGTCCTTTTTTTAGGTTTACTGTTTTTCCAGTTTTAGCCGCTGCTACCACTAAATCAGTTTGGCGTACTAGAAATGCTGGAATTTGTAAAACATCTACATAGGCAGCCGCCATTGCAGCATCTTCATTAGTATGGATATCTGTAACGGTAGGAACCCCAAATTCTTTAGAAACTTTTTCAAGAATTTTAAGTGCTTTTTCATCTCCTATTCCAGAAAAACTGTCGATTCGAGAACGGTTCGCTTTTTTGAAAGAACCTTTGAATACAAATGGAATTTGTAATGTATCAGTTACTGTAACAAGTTTTTCTGCAATGCGCATAGCCATTTCTTCGCCTTCAATAGCACATGGACCCGCTAACAAAAAAAAGTTACCGCTTGTTGTATGTTTAATTTGTGGAATGTTGTTTAAATTCATTTGTGTTGATTTTGAAGTGCAAAGATAAAAAGAAAAACCTTTCCTACAGCAGTAGAAAAGGTTACATATGTTACAGAAACTAAAATAGTTTTTATTTAACTTCTGTGATTGATTTTTTTATGGTAAAACCTTTTGGACATAAGATTTCACCTTTTTCATAAATGTTGAAATACAGCATTACTTTTTTACCACTTCCTTCAAAGGTTACTTCATAAATGCCAATAGTTCCAGCGCCCATTGTGGTGTTTTTGGTAGGAAAAGGACAACAGGTGTCTACTTTGTTAAAAGTGAATTTTTCGCCATTTGGACCTTCTAAACCATTAAAATAATACGCAATGTTAATATCTTCTTGGTTTTCTCTTATGTTTCCAATGTTGATAGGATAATCTTGATCATAGGCATATTTTGAGTCGGAGGCATGTTTTGTAATTACATAGGCTTTGTCTTTTACCATTGGGCGCAACGCTGTATTGTCTATGTTTTTTAAGGTAGATTTAGTGCTCACACAACCAACTAAGAGTAGGGTTGATACTATATACAGTAGGTGTTTCATTTTACTTTGATTTATTGGTTGTTACTTGTTCTTTAGGTTTTAAAATATATGCAACAATCGCGCCAATTATCACACCAAAAGATAAACCACCTGATATACTTTGCCAAATGTAAGCGGTCAAATTAAAATATTTTTGTGCTTCTTCTAATGTTAATTTTTTGCTTTCTACTGAATATGCAATTAATTTATCGAAGTAATTGGGTGAAATGAATTCGTGTGTGATGAATTGCGTAATTGGACTAAAGAATACAACAATGAATGAAAGTACCACGCCAGATATAAAACCTTGTCTCCAATTCATCACGCCATTGTAGTAGTTTTTCTTTTTATCATTTAATGCTAAATAGTACAAAAGAAAATTAGGTAAAATGATGAGCATAGTAAAAGCCATTTGCCATTTGATTTTTTCGTCGTGAAAACCCAATTGTTTTTCTAATGTCATCCAAGCCAAAAATATAATGGACATAATTACAGCCCATTTGAATTCTATTTTAAACTTTTTCATAGTATACTCGATTATTTGTTGCTTCAAAATTAGCCAAAATTGTATAATTTGTTATCAAAACCAATCTTAAATTTCTATTTTTGCATAAAATTGCAAATAAATATGGAATATATCTACGGAACTTGGCATTGGGCTATTTCTGGTTTTCTAATTGGTCTAACCATGTTGGTGTTAACTTATTTTGGAAAATCTTTTGGCATGTCATCTAATTTAAGAACAATGTGTTCAATGGCTGGTGCAGGCAAATTCAGTGATTTCTTTAAAATGGATTGGCGCGAACAAAAGTGGAGTTTGGCTGTTGTCTTAGGAGCTTTTGTGGGCGGATTTATTGCATTTTATTTTTTATCTGATGGAAGTGGTGTTGTAATAAATCAAGATACAATTACACAACTAACCTCATTAGGTATTGATGCTCCCAACGGTAAATTAATGCCGGATGCAATTTTTAGTGTAGAAACTTTACAATCTCCTAAAGGCTTTGCAATTCTTTTAGTGGGCGGATTGTTAATTGGTTTTGGAACGCGTTATGCTGGTGGTTGTACCTCTGGTCATGCGATTTCTGGTTTGAGTAATTTACAATTACCTTCTTTAGTAGCTGTTATTGGATTCTTTATAGGAGGTTTAGCAATGGCACATTTTATTTTACCTATACTATATAAAACAACATAACTATGAAATTAGCTAGATTTTTTTTAACTGGAATTTTTTTCGGAATAGTTTTAACGAAAGCAGAGGCTGTTTCTTGGTATCGTATTTATGAAATGTTTCATTTTCAATCGTTTCATATGTTTGGGATTATTGGAATGGCTTTGTTTACTGGGGTTGTTGGACTTCAAATTATCAAAAGATATAAAATTAAAGATTACAAAGGGTTTCCAATTCATGTGATTGAAAAGGAACGTGGTTTTTGGCGTTACATTATCGGAGGTACTTTGTTTGGCTTAGGTTGGGCATTAGTAGGAAGTTGTCCAGGACCTATTTTTATTTTATTAGGAACAGGAACTTATGCCATTGCTGTGGTGTTAATTGGGGCTTTGTTAGGGACGTATATTTACGGCTTACTAAAAGATAGATTGCCTCATTAAAGTTAAGTTAAAGTGATACAAGTTACCGTGTTTGGCTTCTAGATTATGTAAATTTGTTATTCACAAAAATACAACATCATGAAAACGACACTATATATTCAAAATTTAAAATGTGGCGGTTGTGCTAACACTATCACAAAAAACCTTTCTTCAATTGACGCTGTTACTGAAGTGTTTGTAAATGTTGAGGAAAGCGCTGTTTCTTTTGATTATCCATCAGAAGAGAAGCTGATTGAAGTCAAGGAAAAACTAAAAACATTAGGGTATCCCGAAGATGGCGAAGCCAATAGTTTAGGTTCAAAAGCGAAATCATATGTTAGCTGTGCCATTGGAAAAATGAGTTAATAATAGGAGGGCGTCCTAAAAGTCTATTTTTGTCAAGCTGAACTCGTTTCAGCTTCTCTAAATAATTGAATATCAAAAAATTTAGATTCTGAAATAAATTCAGAATGACAGAATCAGTGCTTTTTAGACACCCTCTTCTATTTTAATAAAATATTGATTGCGATATAATTTTTATTTATCGTATTCTAAAATACCCTATTTCTTAATTTCGTACTTTTGAAAATAGAAGCATAAAGGTTTTTATTTGTGCTTATTCAATTATAAAGTGTATTCGTATGAAAATTGTTATATCACCTGCCAAATCCTTAAATTTTGAATCGCCACTTCCTGTTCAAAAGCATACAGAGAGTTTGTTCTTAAAGGAGGCTGAAACCATTCAAAAGACTTTAAAAAAGAAAAAGCCAAAACAGTTAATGGAATTAATGGACATTTCTGAAAAGTTAGCCGATTTGAATTGGGAACGCAATCAAAATTGGTCGTTACCTTTTACACCTGAAAACGCTCGTCCTGCTGTTTATGCTTTTGATGGTGATGTGTATACGGGTTTAGATGCTTATACTATACCTCTTGAAAAACTAGATGTTTTACAAAATAAATTACGTATTCTTTCCGGTTTGTATGGTATTTTAAAGCCATTGGATTTGATGCAGCCGTATCGTTTAGAAATGGGTACTTCTTTGCCAATTGGTACAAAAAAGAACCTGTATGAGTTTTGGAAAAAGAAAGTAACGCAGTCGTTAAATGATGAATTGCAAGAGAACGAGCTTTTCATCAACTTAGCCAGCAACGAATATTTTTCTGCTGTTGATACTAAAACGTTGAAAGTTCCTGTGATTACTCCTGATTTTAAAGACTATAAAGATGGGAAATTAAAAATAATTAGCTTCTTTGCTAAAAAAGCTAGAGGTTCGATGGTACGTTTTATCATTGATACCAATGCGGAAACAATGGAAGATTTAAAGCAATTTAATTACGACGGATATGCTTTTGATGCTAACTTGTCTAAAGGAACTAACTTAGTTTTTACCCGATAATAAATGAAATTACAACTGAACGATACCTTCAATCAGCAATTACCTGCCGATGCAAATGTTTCAAATACGCGAAGACAAGTATTTGAAGCGGCTTTTTCATTTGTATCTCCTCGTGTTCCTTCACATCCTACATTAATTCACGTTGCCGATGAGGTGGCTCAATTAGTTGGAATTTCTGAAGCAGAAGCACGGTCTCTTGATTTTTTAAATTTGGTTTCAGGAAGTAGTGTTTATCCAGAAACCAAACCTTATGCAATGGCGTACGCCGGACATCAATTTGGGAATTGGGCAGGGCAATTGGGCGATGGAAGAGCGATTAATTTATTTGAGATTCTTAATAATAATCAGCGTTGGACATTACAATTGAAAGGAGCAGGGGAAACGCCTTATTCGAGAACGGCAGATGGTTTTGCTGTTTTACGTTCTTCAATACGTGAACATTTGTGTAGTGAAGCGATGTATTATTTGGGTGTGCCTACCACTCGTTCGTTATCTTTGGTGACAACTGGCGACAAAGTTTTACGCGATGTTTTATATAACGGAAATGCCGCTTATGAAGACGGTGCTGTGGTATGCAGAGTGGCACCTACATTTATTCGATTTGGGAATTTTCAATTGTTTGCGGCTCGAAAAGATATCAAAAATTTAAAGTCGTTAGCGGATTATACGATTCAGTATTTTTATCCAGAAATTACTACTTCTGGCAAAGAAAAGTATTTGCAATTTTATCAGGAAGTGGTGAATCGAACGTTGGAAATGGTATTGCATTGGCAACGCGTTGGTTTTGTTCATGGGGTAATGAATACCGATAATATGTCGATTTTAGGAGTAACGATTGATTATGGTCCGTATGGATGGTTGGAAGATTATGACCCAGATTGGACACCCAATACCACCGATGCGGAAGGCAGAAGATATCGTTTCAGAAACCAACCTGATATTGCTATGTGGAATTTAGTACAACTTGGAAATGCGTTGTATCCATTGATTGAAGATATTGCTCCAATGGAAGAAGTATTGAATAGTTACAGTCAGCAATTCGACAGTCAATTTCCAATAATACAGCAACAAAAGTTAGGTTTAGAAGCCGCTTATGAAGCCGAATTTCAAGATGAATTAACGACTTTGTTAACTGCTTCAGAAACCGATATGACGATTTTCTATCGCAACTTGGCCAATGTAGTAAAAACAGATAGTTCTGATGAAGCATTCGCTAAAATTACTTTAGCGTTTTATCAACCTGATAAAATTGTACCGACATTAAAAACGAGTTGGTTGCATTGGATGGGATTGTATTTGGAGAAAATTAAAGCAGAAGTTGGTTCAGATGAAGAGCGTAAACAAGCCATGAATGCCATTAATCCAAAATATGTGTTGCGAAATTACATGGCACAATTAGCCATTGAAGCCGCAGAGAAAGAAGATTACACGCTTATTGACGAATTATATACATTGCTTAAAAAACCATACGACGAACAACCAAACTATGAAAAATGGTTTGCCAAACGTCCTGATTGGGCGCGAAATAAAGTTGGCTGTTCTATGTTGTCATGTAGTTCTTAGATTTAGTGGCACTAAGTTGCGCAAAGTAGGCACAAAGTCACACTAAGGGTTATTTTAAACATATATGTCATATGAGTGAAAATAAGTCAAACGATACGTTGATGAAAGTTCATAATAGATTTTAAAGATTACTCTAATTTTTATAATCTGTGTTCCAAAAACTTGAATCCTGAAACAAAAAATTAACTATGAAAAACTGGAATCCCATTACGACTGAACAAGATGTTCACAACATAATTGAAAAATCAAATGATAAACCTCAAATTATCTTTAAAGATAGTGTGACTTGCGGTATTAGTGCTTATGCTAAAGAACGCTTGGTTAGTGGAAATGATGTTTTGATTGCTAAAGCCGATTTCAATTATTTGGATTTGCTTTCGTACCGAAGTGTTTCTAATTTTATTGCTGAGGAACTGAGCGTGATTCATCAATCGCCACAAATTATTGTTTTAAAGAATGGAGAAGTGGTGTATCGTGTTTCGCATCATAGTATTCAGGCGGAAGACATTGCGAAGTATTTATAGTTTTTTGTGAAAATGGCTGCCTTACAAATGGATTGTATCGCTGTTATTTTTATAACTTTTTCCAAAAATAGTATAACACTTTAGTTTATAGAAGTATATAATTTTATGGTTATAAATTATTACTAATATTATACTATTATGAAAAAATCAACACTTTACTTATTGATGCTAATTATGTCGATAAGTTTCTTTCCAAGCACCATGACAGCTGCAGCAAGTAATCCTTCAAAAACACCTGCTACTGCGCCAAGTGAAGTGCCAGCGCATGTACAAGTACAGTTAGATCGTTTGAATGAAATAAAAGCAATGGACAAGTCAGACATGACTTCTTCAGAAAAAAAAGCACTTCGAAAAGAAGTGAAAGTTATAAAATCATCCTTGCGAGATAGCAATAGTGGTATTTACTTATCGGTTGGGGCTGTAATTATTATTATTCTATTATTGATTTTATTGTTGTAATCCACCAATTGTTTTAATAATACAAAGTGAATCCCATCGTTTTTGCTAACGCAAAATGTTTTTGGTACAATTCTTCCACGATTTCGGTTACGTCGTCGTATTCTTGAGAGAGTGCAAAGAAAAGATTGTCTAAAACAGTGCTTAATAGCGGCACATTATTTTTATATCCAGAAACAGCACAAGCTCCCGTTACATCTAGGAAGTATTGCGCTGTTTCTTGGTTTAATTCCAATTGCATTGTATTGGCAAAATGTAATAGTTTTCCTGTAAGTTTCCCTTCAAAAAACTCCGCAATTTCTTCTAGGCTGTAATTGTATTGGTCGATGGAGATTTGATTGCCTTTTCCTTTAAAAACAAGGTAGATGATTTCGTAATCATGAAAGTTTCGGTCTTCATGGAGTAGAGTAGATAGGCTTTCTTCTAGCCCTTCAATACTATCGCAGGTTTGGTACACATTGGTGATTCCATATTGTATTGCAAGTTTTTCTAATGAAGGTAGGATGATGCTTTGGTTTTCTTCTTCAATGTTTTGAACCCCTTCAAGGCAGTAGAGTTTGGAGTTGGAATGCATGTTTTTTTTACAAAGATAATAGATTTTGTTGGGACGAGTATTTTACGTTGCACTTGATTTGGCTCGCGGATGAAACGGGTCCGCCTAGGCGGAACGCTGGTGGTGGCGGATTTTTTAAATACATAGTTTTTTACACAGAGCTGAACGGAGTTTTTTTGAAGTGGATTGTGTTGAGGGAGCTACACAGAGTCCGAAGTTTCGGACGTTGCACTTTTTATAGAGCACATTTGGCTAAAGGTATAGTAAGCACTCTTTTATGAACTTTATTCTACGTTATGTTATACTTTTTGCTTATATGACTTATATGTTTAAAAAATAGTAAGGAAGTGTTTTTTTTTATAAAGAATTGTGCAGATTTCGAAGCTTAGAACTTGTTTTGAATGTTGAATGTTGATCAACGAATGTTGAATTTTGAAATTAAAAACACATAGGCACAGTAGTTTTACTTTGTGTTGATTTTAGTCTGAAGCTTCGGACGTTTCACTTGGCATAGTTAACATTAGACTTCACGCATAGTTTGTTAAGCTGCTAAGCATCTCTTGAACCATGAAAGATTTCAAAAAAAAAAACGGTACAAATTCTGACTTTTATTTTGTCCCGAAACTTCGGGATTGCACTTGTTCTTGATTTTTTCTTAAAAATTTAGTTTTATTTATTTACTGACATTCAAATGGTTGGGAATGGGGTTTAGAGGAAAGTGTATTTTTTTTACTTTTTTCTTTTGAAAACGTTTGCAGAAATAAAAAATCGTACTATATTTGCACTCGCAATACGGAAGTAGTGCACGACTTATTGGAGAAATGGCAGAGTGGTCGAATGCGGCAGTCTTGAAAACTGTTGACTGTAACAGGTCCGGGGGTTCGAATCCCTCTTTCTCCGCCAGTAGAAATACAAACGGTACTAAAACCCACTAAATTCAACAATTTAGTGGGTTTTTTCTTTTATAGCTACATCAAATTATTCATATAATCTCAAAGTTTTGGTGTCTTTCAAGGGGTCAGGTGTTTTTATAACAATCAAGTGACTCCTTTTAGTCGGAACACCAGTATTTACAAGCTGTTTAGCAAATAAACATCTTGTAAAAATTTATTAAATCAATTAAATTTAATATAAACTTAAAGGTTACCGCTTATGAATTCTACAGTATCAATTCTCTTTTATATTAAAAGAGCAAAAATCAATGTTGACGGTGTATGTCCTATTTATACACGAGTTACAATTAATTCAAAAAGATTTGAATTTAGTACAAACAAATTTATTAGTCCTGATAAATGGTCAACTGAAGGTGCGAAAGTTAAAGGCAATTCTGAAGATGCTAGAGCAATAAATAATCAACTTGATATAATTAAAAATCAGATAATGGATGCTGAAAAAAAATTATACAAGAAAGAAATTGAAATTAATTCTGAAAACCTTAAAAATGAACTTTTTGGAATAAAACAACGCGAACGCCTACTAATCCCAATCTTCACAGAACATAACCGAAAAATTAAAGAGTTGGTTGGAAGTGAGTACGCTCCAGGAACACTGGAACGTTATGAAACATCTTTAAAACATACTAAAGACTTTCTACAATGGAAATTCAGAGTTTCTGATATTGATATTGAGAAAATTGATCATGCTTTTATTACGGAGTATGAATTCTATCTTCGCACAGAAAGAAAGTGTGCCAACAATACAGCTGTAAAGTATATTAAAAATTTCCACAAGATTATAAACATTTGCTTGGCCAATGGGTGGCTAACTAAGGACCCATTTGCAAACTACAAGTCAAAAGTAAAAGAGGTAACTCGAGAATTTTTAACCGAATTAGAAATCCAGTCTTTAATGGAAAAAGAATTTGTTTCAGAACGTTTGGAATTAGTTCGTGACATATTTGTTTTCAGCTGCTTTACCGGATTAGCTTATATAGACGTGAAACAATTAACAACGGATAATATTGTGTTAGGTATCGATGGAGATAAATGGATAAACAAGAACCGACAAAAAACCGATACCAATTCTAAAATTCCATTATTACCAACTGCACAATGTATTGTCGATAAATATGAAAATCATCCAGTTTGTAAAAATAAGGGTAACTTACTACCAATACTCTCCAATCAAAAAATGAACGCCTACTTAAAAGAAA
>JBILST010000293.1:0-2810 GCA_044371865.1 Flavobacterium sp. | reverse complement strand
CCGAATTTCGGAAAGGGGTTCGAACCCCCGACCCTCCCGATAAAATCGGGATGCTCTGAACCAGCTGAGCTAATTGTTATTTTTTTGAATTAATTCTTGAATTTTGATTTTACTTTTCCAATTTTTTATTTGTCTTTCTCTCCGAATAGCTTCGCTTTGTGAATTGAATTCTTCTTGGTAAACCACAATCCAATCGTTTGTAGTACCTGTAAAACCTTTGCTTTTTTGATTGTGACGAATAATTCGTTCAGTTAAATTGGCTGTATAGCCGATGTAGTATTTATCTTTAGTAAGACTGTAAAGAATGTAAACTGTATAAGGCATATAAATTTAATTTTGGTGTATAAAAAAATCCCACATTTCTGTAGGATTTGAATTGGTGGGCGATGAGGGGTTCGAACCCCCGACCCCCTCGGTGTAAACGAGGTGCTCTGAACCAGCTGAGCTAATCGCCCCAATAAGTTGCTTTACTAGTACCGTATTGCGAGTGCAAATATACAAGGATTATTTGTTTTAGCAAGTGTTTTGATAAAAAAAATTACTTTTTTTCAATCTTTTCTAAGAGTACTTTGTTTGTGTAATTCACCATTGTAATGGTAATTTCTTCATTATTAGCAGTTTTGCCTTCAATTACATAAATTTTACCTTTTCTGTAAGATTCGTTACTTTTTGAAAAATCTACATCTCCATAGCGTAAACTTTGTTTAATATCTTCCATTGTAACCCATTTTTCAGTCAAAGATTTCTTTGCAAGGGTATCAATGTCTAACGATTTGCTTCTTAAATCTTTTAAAACACGACAATTTGGGAAGTAACAAAATTCAACTCCTTTATCACTAGCTTTTGCTTTTAAAAACCACATTACAAAAACACCTCCTAAAAATATTCCAAATAAATAATAGGCTAAACGAAACTGAAACTTCATATCATTATAATTTCTGCAAATTTAGTATAAATTAAGTAATACTTCTAAAGAAGGTAAGGTTTTTACATTTGGATTTAATACAAAAGATTTATTCCTTTATGTTTCGATGTATAAATTTTCGTGTAGCTTGTTTAAAAAACAATTAAGTCTATGTCTCGGTGTTCTAAGTTAAACCAATCGGCAATAGCTTTATTGGTTAAAACTCCGTGATAAGAATAAATGCCGTGTTTTAAACCTCTGTTGCAACGAATAGCGGTTTCAATTCCACCATCATCCGCAATATGTAACAAGAAAGGCGAAATAATGTTACTAATAGACATAGAGGCCGTTTTAGAATAACGAGAAGGAATATTAGGAACACAATAATGAATTACACCATTTTTTATAAAAGTTGGTTTTTCATGAGTGGTTATTTCTGAAGTTTCAAAACAGCCACCTGTATCAATACTAACATCAACAATAACAGCTCCTTTTTTCATGTGTTCTACCATAGTTTCAGTAACAACAATTGGTGCGCGATTTTTTCCTTTCATTGCTCCAATAGCTACATCACAACGACGCAATGCTTTTAAAAGCGATTTTTCTTGTATGGTTGAAGTAAAAATTCTTTGATTTAATGTGTTTTGTAAACGACGTAATTTCGTAATTGAGTTATCAAACACTTTTACATTAGCTCCTAATCCTAAAGCGGTTCGGGCTGCATATTCCGCAACGGTTCCTGCTCCGATGATTACTACTTTTGTGGGAGGAACTCCCGTAATATTTCCAAATAACAACCCTTTTCCAATGTTTTCACCAATCATTAATTCGGAAGCGATTAAAATAGATGCTGTTCCGGCAATTTCTGATAACGATTTTACAGCAGGATAGGAGCCATCTTCGTCTTTTATGAATTCAAATGCTAAAGCCGTAATTCTTTTGGTTGCTAAAGCTTCAAAATATTCTTTTTTCTGTGTTTTTAATTGAATGGCTGAAATGACAATCGTTTGTGGATTCATCATTTCTAATTCGGCTAGAGTAGGTGGTTCCACTTTTAAAATCATTGGGCAACCTAATACTTTTTTGGTATCTTGTGTAATTTCGGCACCTGCATCACTGTATTCTTTATCGGTATAACTTGAACTTTCTCCTGCGCCAGCTTCTAACATAACTCTATGTCCGTGAGAAACTAAAGAAGAAACTGCATCAGGTGTTAAACAAATACGACGCTCTTGATATGATGTTTCTTTTGGAATTCCAATAAACAATTCACTTTTATGTCTAGCCACTTCTAGCTTTTCTTCTTGTGGTAATAATTCAGATTTCGAAAATGGACTATAAATAGACATGTTGTGTTGTTTTTTGTGGTACCAATTTAGGAATATTTTTTAAAATAGAAAATAGCAATAAGGGAAAAGGGATAAGATTCTACTAATTCTTCAATACCAATTCTCTTTTTCCATCTGCCGTAACCTTTATTGAAATGCTTGCGTGATCTATTGGAATTAAATTGGGCGTTTTTTCAGGCCATTCGATAAAGCACCAATTATCGGAATAAAAATATTCATCCAATCCCATATCATAACCTTCTTCTTCCGAATTTAATCGATACAAGTCGAAGTGATAAACTATTTCACCTTCAAACGTGCGGTATTAGTTTACTAAAGAAAAGGTTGGGCTACTTGAATTGTCTTTTACACCTAATTCTTTCACCAATTCTTTAATTAAAGTAGTTTTTCCAGCACCCATTTGTGCGTGAAAAGTAATGACTTTTTTTAAGGAAGGCGTCGCTAATATTTGCTTGGCAACGTTTGTGATTTCGTCTAATGAAAAAATTATGGTCATATTAATTTATAACTTTACTGAACACTTATAACTGAATACTAAACACTATTAACGCGGTTCT
>JBILST010000292.1:0-2812 GCA_044371865.1 Flavobacterium sp. | reverse complement strand
ACTGGAATTACGTAATACCCTAAGCTAAATACAAATCCGAAAGGCAAGGTCATCACAAAAAAGAAGATGAATTTTTTGATAAACGAACTGTAGGAGTAAGGAATAGGTGTGTTTTTAATTCGCTCGCAAGCACCACAAATATCCGTAAATGATTGCAATTCCGAATTGATAATGTAAAATTGGTCACCCGTAATTTTTCCAGATTTGTAAAAATCATTCGCTTTTTGAAACAACATTTTTGCTACTTGATTTGGACGATGTTTGTGGTGATCCATTTCTAAATCTAAGCCTTCAAACAACTCTTTACTCACTTCTTCATTCAGTAAATGTTTAGAAAGTACTGAAGCATAAGCAGGAATCACTTTTCTGTAGAAATTTCTATCGTTTTCATCTGACAAATAAGCAGAAAGTTTCATCGCTAAATTTCGACTATTATTCACCAAAGAACCCCATTGTTTGCGACCTTCCCACCAACGGTCGTAAGCTGTATTAGTTCTATACGCTAATAGTAAAGACAATACAAAACCTACGGTTGTATGCATTACAGTAAGGTTTTTTACATGACTGGTCTCAGAAAGTTTCAAATATTCTAGTTCCAAATAGGCGATGCCTCCAGCATAAAAACCAATGAAAAACATCATTGGTATTAATTGACGAAACGTATCTGATTCGTGAAAGCGGAAGATGAAGGTAATCCAGTCTTTTGGGTTGTATTGTACCATTTTTAAGTAAAAAGTAAAAAGTTTAAATATATTAATTCAATTTTAAAGTGCCTGCTAATTCTTTTAAGTTAATTTCGGAAAGTTTGGTTACATATTGTGCATTTGAATAGCGAACGGCAGCTTCCACAAAGTTTTGTTGTGCGGTTCTGAATTCGATTGTGGTAATAGTTCCAATTTTGAATTTGGCTAAGGTGATATCTAAGTTTTGTTTGGCGATTTCTAAGTTTTTTTCTTCCACTTTTACCAACTCTAAATTGGTTTGATAACCCGCATACAATGAAGATAGTTGTGCTGTTAGCGATAATTTTTGTTGTTCCAAAAGTAAACCTGCATTATCTACTTGGTATTTGGCTACTTTTTCGTTTCTGTTTTGAAGAAAGCCATTAAAAATGGGCACTGTCGCAGTAACACCATATACAAAACCTTGTCCAGAAGATTGCGTGATGAATCCCAAAGAAGCTTCTGAACGTGTGAAATTGTATCCCGAAGTGATTCGAACCGTTGGATAACGATTGCCTTTGACTTGTTTAAAATTCAAATCGGCTACTTTTTTTGTCAGGATTTGCGTTTGCAATTGCGGATTTTGTTTTTCGGCAGTTGCTTTTAGTTCGTTGAAATCTAAGTTTTGTTCGAATTTAACTTCTTTAGCGACTTTAAAATCGGTTTGCAAATCACGAATCAATAATTCGTTCAATCTAATTTTACTGATTTTGATGAGTTCTCGTTGTCTTAATTGTAAACTTAAATCGCTATTCAAATCTACTTGGGCATTCAATACCTCTAATTTAGAAGCCTTTCCAATGCTAAAACGATTTTGAGCGGTGGTTACACGTTGGTTTGAAATTACAATCGCTGTATCAATCGAAGTCAAAACTTGTTGTTGTTGCACCAAATCGAAATAGGTGGTATACACATCGCTAATTCGGGTTAAAAAGGCAGTTTGTAATTCGGCTTTTCCTTGTTGTTCTAAAACGTTTAATTGTTCTTTTCGGGCAAACATACTTAACCCATCGAAAATTGTCCAATCTAAACCAACACCATACGTTAAGTTCATGTTTTTGGCATTGTCTAGTTTTCTTTCGGAGCCATCAGCTTGTGTTTGCGTGGTATTTAATTGGCTATTATTATTCGTGAAATTTGCATTTAACGAAGGCAACATTCCAGCATTGGCTAAACTGTTATTGGTGGCATCAATTTTGGAATTATTATCCGCAATTTTAATATCGTAATTGTTTTCCAAAGCAATTTTTATCGCATCTTCAAGCGAAAGTAGTTCTTGTGCTTGCGCTGAAAATCCAATGATTACAAATAATAAAGTTGTATGTAAATTTCGCATAGTTTATTTCTCTAAAGCGTCTATATTATCAAATTCTGGTCGGTGTTTTTTAGCTTTCGACCACATTAAATAAATGGCTGGTATTACAAATAAAGTTAAGATTAACGAAAACATCGTTCCGCCCACAATTACAACTCCCATTCCCATTCTACTTGCCGAAGCCGCTCCAAGCGATAAAGCAATTGGTAAAGCTCCTAAAGCAATGGCTAAACTCGTCATTAAAATTGGTCGTAAACGCGCTTCTGATGCTTCTAAAATGGCATCGTATTTTGATTTTCCTTGTTCTCGAAGTTGGTTGGCGAATTCAACTATCAGAATTCCGTTTTTGGTAACGAGTCCAATTAACATGACAGTTCCAATTTGACTGAAGATATTCCATGTTTGTCCAAATAACCAAAGCGAGAATAATGCTCCAGCCACCGCCATTGGTACAGTTAAAATGATAATAAACGGGTCAATGAAACTTTCAAACTGAGCGGCTAAAATCAAATAAATCAACAACAAAGCCAATCCAAAAGCAAACGAAGTATTTGAGCTACTTTCCACGAAGTCACGCGATTCACCACCTAAATCGGTTGTAAAGGTTTCGTCTAATACTTTTTCTTTGATTTCATCCATCGCATTGATACCATCAATCATACTTTTTCCGGGTGCTAAACCAGCAGAAACTGTTGCCGACATGTATCGATTGTTGTGATATAATTGTGGTGGATTGCTTTGCTCTTCCACTTCAACTAGGTTGTCTAATTGAATT
>JBILST010000291.1:0-2825 GCA_044371865.1 Flavobacterium sp. | reverse complement strand
GCTGTTAGGAATAAAATAATTCATAGAATTTTTGCCTTAATAAATAATGAAACAATTTATCAAAAAGATTTTGTTATGTCATAGAAATCGAAGTGACGATAATGGGATTAGGAGCTAAAAAGACGTATGAAGAATAGTTAAGAAACAATTGAAACTAAATCACTCAGCCGTCATCCTATGTTTGCAACAGGAAGTTCTTTGAAAATTTTATAAATTTATTTCAACAGAAGAAAGAGAAAGATAAAAGCTAAATCTTGTCATTGGTCAATTAAGACTGTTCGAAATGCTAGTTCCTTTCTCTCTCTGCTTTTAAACTTGGACAGTTCATTGGTCAAAAAGACCGTATTTAGGATTGATAAGTCTCAAGCAGATTTCTTCCGTTTACTTTAATTTCCTTTAAAACAAATGTATGAAAAAAAGTAACAATTATGTTGGAATTGACATCTCAAAATTAACTTTTGATGTAGCCATTTCTAGTTCTGAAGACAAGTATAAGTATTTTAAATTTGCTAACAACCACGAAGGTTTTGCGATGTTTTTAGAATATTTAAGCGCATCGGATTCAATTTGTGTAATGGAAGCTAGTGGTCCCTATTATTTAAAATTAGCCACTTTTTTGTCAGAGCAAGCAATAGATGTTTGTGTGATAAATCCATTGGTAATTAGGAGGTTTTCTCAAATGCGAATGAGTAGAGCAAAGACAGATAAAAAAGATGCTATGCTTATTGCAGAATATGGAAAAACTGAAAATCCTAATTTGTGGCAACCAGAAGCAGATTATGTTTTAGAGCTTAAGCAAATGCAAGCATATTTAGAACAATTAAATAAAAACAGAACAGGATTTATAGTTCAAAAGGAAGCATTTAGTCAAAATCCTATTACAAGTGAAACACTTGAAAAAAGTATTAATTCTGTTTTACAAACCATAGAACAAGAGATAAAACACATTGAGAAAACAATGGAGTTGATAATTAAAACACATCATCAAGAAATGTTTAATCAAATAAAAAGCATACCAGGAATGGGAACTAAAACATCTTTGCTTTTAATTGTAATATCAGGAGGATTTAAAAAGTTCAAAAATCATAAACAGCTTGCCTCTTATGTTGGAATATCGCCAAGAATATTTGAATCTGGAACAAGTGTTAAGGGTAGATCAAAAATTTGTAAAATGGGAATGAGTAAAATAAGAGCAATACTTTATGTATGTGCTTGGTCAGCAAAAAGATGTAATAAAAGTTGTAAAGAATTATACGATAGATTAGTAGAAAAAGGAAAATCAAAAAAGCTTGCCTTAATTGCAGTAGTAAACAAATTATTAAAACAAGCTTTTGCCATTGCAACAAAAAAAGAATATTATTCGGTGAAAATTAACTAAAATAAATTTGGAAATAAACACAGTTCATTTCGAGTGATTTTTAAAAGAAAAAATGCTAATTTTTGCTTTTAAAAATTGTATCGAGAACTATAGAAGCAAAAAAAAGACACCCGAAAGTGTCTTTTAATTCTATTTAAGCAAATCAAATAATTCTATGTAAATTACAAAAAGTGAAACGCTCTGTGTAACTCTCTCAACACAATCCACTTCAATAAAACTCTGTGAAGCTCGGTGTAAAATCTATTATACTATGTGTTTAATTTAATAAACCAAAAGCTCTTTCAATTCTGTTTCAAATCTAACCTTTGGTAAATATTGATCTTCTAATGATTTCATAAATGGAATAGGCGATTCTAAACTTCCTACTCTTCTAACTGGAGCATCTAAATGTTCAAAACAATTTTCCATAATCATAGCCGAAATATCGCTGGCAACACCACCAAATAAAGTATCTTCTTGTAAAATGATGACTTTATTGGTTTTCTTAACTGAAGCGTAAATCGCATCCCAATCCATTGGTTGTAATGTTCTTAAATCCAATAAATCTGCTTTGATTTCAGGGTTTTTAGCTAAAGTTTCTAAAGCCCAATGAACTCCAGCTCCAAAAGAAATAATAGTAACATCCGTTCCTTCTTTAATCAAAGATGCTTTTCCGAAAGGTAATGTGTAGTAATCTTTTGGCACATCTTGATACACACTTCTATACAATTGTTTGTGTTCGAAGAATAATACTGGATTTGGATCATTAATTGCGGTATTCAATAACCCTTTTGCATCATAAGGAAACGCTGGATACACTACTTTTAACCCCGGAGTTTTGGTAAACCAAGCTTCGTTTGTTTGCGAATGGAAAGGTCCCGCTTGCGTACCACCACCGCAAGGCATACGCACCACTACATCCGACTTTTCTTGCCATCTGTAATGTTGCTTCGCTAATAAGTTTACGATTGGATTAAATCCGGTTGAAACGAAATCTGCAAATTGCATTTCCATTACTGCTTTAAATCCGTTTATAGATAATCCGTTTGCGGCTGAAACTACAGCACTTTCACAGATTGGTGTATTTCTGACTCTTTCTTTTCCAAATTGCGCTACAAATCCGTCGGTAATTTTGAAAGCACCACCGTATTCAGCAATATCTTGTCCCATAATTACCAAATTCTCATGGCGTTCCATCGACTGACGTAAACCATTCGAAATCGCATCAATCACACGGATATTTTCTACTTCTGAAGAAGGATTGAAAGCTTCAAATTCGTAATGCTGATAAACATCCCCTAATTCTTCTTCTAAAGAAGCTACAATTTCTGGCTCTTCTTGAACTTTTGCCCAATCGGTATCAATTTCTTTCTTAATTTCAGCTCTAATCGCTTCATCTTCTTCTTCTGATAAAACCGCTGTAGCTTTTAAGTAGTTTCTATAATTCTCTACTGGGTCTTTGATTGCC
>JBILST010000290.1:0-2834 GCA_044371865.1 Flavobacterium sp. | reverse complement strand
AGCCAAACGTGTTCTAATTGTTGAATCTTTTACCCATTCAACAAACTGACGGTATTCACTATTAGTGATTTCTGTTTCATCCATATAGAATGAACGTACCGTAACTGTCTTTGTAGGCGCGTCTTGAATGTTAGCTAAATCATCATCGGCTTTACCCATAATAAAAGCTCCTCCAGGGATTAACGTCATACCGTAAGGTTTCTCAGGATGCCATTTCCTTCCTTTAACTCCGACTAATTCTCCTTTATCGCCTTTACCACAACTGATAAATAATGACAAAATTGCTGATAATGCAACAAACTTCTTCATATAAACTTGGGTTAAATATAATTTTTATTTAAGGGCGTAAACCTATTCAATAATTTTGAAAAAAACAACATTTTTTTAAAAAACGTTGAAAAAATATTAAATTTTAAGGCTACACCTGAATTAACATTGCTTTAACATATTGAAAAATAACACTTTTTAAGCAATATTCCTTCTTTGGGCTTTCCACCATCTTTCAGGGATTTCTTGCTCGCAAGCTGCTAAATAATCTTCATGCATGCAAGGTAATAACGTATTTCTTTTTAATTTATTGTTAACATTTGTTAAAAAAGGTATTTCAATCCACCATCTTCCTGTTATATTACTCTTATAAAATACCAATTCTTCCTCTTCAATTAGGACAATATACTTAATATAATGTTCTTTTGTACCAAATGGATACTCATTTGAGCGAAAACAAAAGCCTTCTATAAAATACCATAACATTTGAGTAATTAAAACTACTTCATTTGCATTTGGATTAAAATTAAAAACACCAAATGAAGTTACTTTATCACTAATCCCAGCATAACGAGACAAGGCACATATTTCTTTCCCTGTAAATCCGTTAGGAGAAAATTCCTTATTATTTCCAGAATAAGACGACTGAACTGCATTCATATCTACACTTACTAAATCTGCATCTCTAAAAACAGGTTCTGCAACTGCAATATTATTGGAAACTTCTCCTAATCGATAAGCTTCAAAATATAATTTTTCAATTAAATCAATTTCTTCTTGTGAATTATAATAGGTTTGAAAGCCAATATTAGCATAATTAAATAAATTATTTGGCTCTTCTACAATAATTTTTGATAAAAAAGAATTGGAAACCAAAGAATCCTCTTTAGCAAAATCAAATTTACTATCCACAGACACTAAATTCACCATTTGATCTAAATTATCATAGGCACGATACATGGCATAGGTCAAATCTTGACTTCCTCCTATAATAATAGGCGTTATTTTTTTCTTAATAAGTTCTTCAACAAGCTTTTTAACAACAAAATAAGTATCTTCAACACTTTCACCTGCCTCAACAAAACCTAAATCTACTATAGAAACATTCCAATTTCCAGGATATAAACTGTATAATTGTTTTCTAAATTCTTCAAAAGCAAAATCTTCATTTTCTTTATTTGCACCTCTGTATTCATTAACCGTGATAATAGCTAACGAAACATTTTCTAAAACAGGAAAATCGGTTTGAGTGTGCAACGCAACTTTTTTACCTAATGTTTGATTAGATAATTTTGAAATAAACTGTTCCACTGAAACCGAAACAGGTTGCAAAAAATCAAAAACCATTTATTATTTCTTTTTTGTTGTTGTTTTCTTAGCTACTGCTTTTTTTGCAGATGTTTTCTTTGCCGGAGCTTTCTTTTCGATCATTTCTTGAACTTGCGCTAAAGTTAATTTTGAAGCATCAACATCTTTGCTTAATTCTATTTTGATTTTTCCTTTTGTAATTACCGAACGACCCCAACGTGCTTTTTCTACTTTGATACCTTCTTCCTTCCAATCATGAAGCACTTTATCAATGTCTTTTTGCTGCTTTTCTTCGATTAATTCATTCAAATCGGATTGCGATAAATTATCGAAGTTGTATTTTTTATTCACATTGATAAACATGCCGTTCCATTTGATAAAAGGACCGAAACGACCAACACCCTTTTGAATTGGTAAATTATCATACGTTCCAATTGGAGCATCTGCTTGTACTTTTTCATCTATTAAACCTTGTGCTGATTCCATAGTTACATCCATTGGATCAACTCCTTTTGGCAATGAAATAAATTGGGTTCCAAATTTTACATATGGACCAAAACGACCATTGTTTACTTCTATTTCCTCTCCTTTGTAAGTTCCTAATTGTTTTGGAAGTAAGAATAAATTCAATACTTCTTCTAACGTAATATTTCCAATATTTTGATCTTGACGCAAACTAGCAAATTGTTTGTTTTCATCATCTGCTTCTCCAATCTGAGCCATTGCTCCGTATTTTCCTAAACGAACCGAAACTTGTTTTCCTGAAACGGGATGCACTCCTAAAATTCTTTCACCACTTTCTCTATCTGCATTTTTTTCTACATCTACTACATTTGGATGGAAGTGTTTATAAAAATCGTTCATCATCTTAGCCCAATCCACTTTTCCTTCTGCAATTTCGTCAAAATCTTGCTCTACTTTTGCTGTGAAATTGTAATCTAAAATTGTGTTGAAGTTTTTAACCAAGAAATCATTCACAATAATTCCGATATCAGTTGGAACTAACTTCCCTTTGTCCGAACCAACATTTTCAGTTAAAACTTGCGCTTTAACTTCGCTGTTTTTCAAAACGATTTGCGTGTATTTTCTTTCTTGCCCCTCAAAACTACCTTTCTCAACATACGTTCTAGCAATAATTGTAGAAATAGTTGGCGCATACGTAGATGGACGACCAATTCCTAATTCTTCTAATTTTTTAACTAAAGAAGCTTCAGTATAACGACTTGGCGGACGCGAAAAACGTTCGGTAGCCGTGATAT
>JBILST010000289.1:0-2835 GCA_044371865.1 Flavobacterium sp. | reverse complement strand
AACTTTACAAGCTACAGGTACTGTTGGTACTACAGAATTTAGATGGTATGCTGCTGAAACAGGAGGAACTCCATTGGCTACAACAGCTACAGGAACATGGAATACGCCTTCTATCAGCACTACAACAGATTATTGGGTTGCTGCTTTTAATGGAAGTTGTGAAACTTTAGTAAGAACTAAGATAAATGCTTTGGTGAAGCCTATTCCAACATTGAGTTTTGCGACATCCAACACAGAAGTTTGTGGTGAAAATTCAATAGTAGCATTAACTGCAACTGGTGATAATGAAATTATACACTTAATTGAAGAGAATTTTGAATCAGGATTAGGGACATTTAGTAATGTTCATAATGTTAGTAATCCAACTAAAGATGCTGAAACTGCATGGCAAATAAAAACAAGTGCTTATGTTCCTTCAGGTTCTGGTGCAACATGGTTTCCAGCAATTCAATCTAATTTTGGAGCTAATAATTTTGCTTTTGTAACTTCAGATATTGGAACTTCTGGTCCAAGTACTTACTATACTGTTGATAATGGATTGGTTTCTAGTACAGTAAATAGTACAGGATTCTTAAGTTTAACATTTGGATTTAGAGTTTATTTCGACCGTTATTATCCTAATGGAAATAATCCAGCAGATGAATTAATGACAGTAGATGTTTCAACTAATGGTGGAACAACATGGACATCGTTGTCTGGAAATATAACAAGTGATATAGGATATGGTACTCGATTTACAGATTACTCTTATGATTTATCAGCTTATGTAAATCAAACCAATTTAAAAGTTAGAATTAGATATTATACAAGTACATGGGCAAATGGAGCTGCAATAGATGATGTTGAATTGTTTGGAACAAAACCATTAAGTACAGCATTAAACTGGAGTGGAACACCTATGCCAGATGTATATTCGGATGCGGCTTGCACAATTCCATATGTTTCGGGCTCGCCTTCTACTACTGTGTATGTTAAGCCTGCATTAGGTCAATTAGAAACGGGAAGTTATACTTTTACCGCTACGGCTACACTTACAAATGGTTGTGCAGTTAGTCAGGATATTACAATAGAGAATATGTCTAGTATATGGAAGGGTACGGTGAATAATGATTGGAATAATCCAGGAAACTGGTCTCCAGCTGTTGTTCCAACTGCTAATTCATGTGTAATTATTCCGGCATCGGCATCAATTACTAATATTGTGGGGACAAATTATAATGGTTATGGAAAATCATTAATTATTAAAAATGGAGGTCGATTAGATGTTCAATCCAATAATACTTTAACAATTACCGATGGAGTTACGGTTGAGGGAAGTGGCGTGTTTAATATTGAAAATGCAGCCAGTTTAGTTCAGGTGAATAATGTTGCAAATACAGGTAATATTTCGATGAAACGTAATGTGAATGTTAGAAAACTAGACTATGTGTATTGGTCTTCTCCAGTTGCTAATTTTCCAGTAAATTCTATCTCAACAACAGTTTATAGATATAAATGGACGCCAACTGTTGGGACAAATCTAAATGGATGGGGAACTTGGGTAGTTGCTAATGAAAATATGGTAAATGGTAAAGGATATATAGTTAGAGGTCCAGATTCATATACATCAACACCACAAAACTATACTCAAAACTTTGTAGGTGTTCCAAATAATGGAAATATTAATATGCCTATTAGTAGAGGTACATATGATGGGCCAATTTATAATACTGGAGTTTCTACTACTCAAGCGTCAAACAATGATGACAACTGGAATTTAATAGGTAATCCTTATCCTTCTGCAATTAGTGCAAATACTTTCTTAGCAGCTAATACAAATATTGCAGGATTTATAAAATTTTGGACACATAGTACTTTGCCTTCAGCGGTTACTTCAGATCCGTTTTACAATAATTATGGACAAAATTATACAGTTAGTGATTATATAAACTATAATGCAACAGGAGCTAATCCTCCTATTGGTAATGGTAATATTGCTGCAGGACAAGGATTTTTTGTGTTGATGAATCATAGTTCAGCTGGAGTTAATGAAAATGTGGTTTTTAATAACAGTATGAGAAGAAATGATTACCGAAATGATTTATTCTACAGAAATGGAAATATTACTAATACAGAAACTGATGAAAAGCACAGAGTTTGGTTGAACTTAATTAGTCCGTCTTCAAAATCAAGTACTGCTTTAATAGGTTATATTGCTAATGCTACAAATGATATTGATAGAATGTATGATGTACCTGCTTTAGATGTGAAAACAAACTTTGAGTTGTATTCGTTTTCAACAACAAATAAATTAAATATTCAAGGTAAAGCATTGCCTTTTAACGATGCTGAACGAATTCCTTTAGGAATCTCTATTGCTCAAGAAGGAACTCATACTATTGGTATTTCCATGGTTGATGGATTGTTTGAAAATGCTAGTCAGAATATTTATTTAGAGGATTTAACTTTAGGAATTACACATGATCTAAGAACTAGTCCTTATTTCTTTACGTCTGCTGTAGGTAGATTTGAGAATCGTTTTGTCTTGAAGTTTTCAAACGAAACATTGGGTAATGAAGATTTTAATGCTAACTCAGTAACGATTTATACTAATGAATCTATTAATGTTATAGCTACGAATCAGACAATTAAATCAGTAAAAATACATGATTTATTAGGTAGAGTAGTAGGTGTCTTTAATACTGTAAATTCAAATGAGTTTAAAACTAATACTATTGCAAAAACTCAGTCAGCCTTATTAGTAGAGGTTACTTTAGAGAATGGTGCTAAACAAACTTATAAAGTGATTTTTTAGGTAACAAGAATTCAAATATTAGGATATAAAAAAAGCCATTT
>JBILST010000288.1:0-2837 GCA_044371865.1 Flavobacterium sp. | reverse complement strand
TTAATCAATAAAATTTTAGTTACTCCAAAACGCGATAAAGAGCCCGTTTTTGAAGGTTACATTTATATTGTTGAAGATTCGTGGTCTATTTATGGCATTGATTTAGACATTAAAGGTTATAGAATGCAACAACCTATTTTAGAGTCAATGAAAATAACTCAAAACTTTAGTTACAACAGCGAAAATAAAATATGGGCAAAAAACATTCAAACGTTAGATTTTAGTGCTGGAATTTTTGGAATGAAGTTTACTGGGAAATTTACTCATGTATTTACAAATTACAATTTTAAAGATGCATTTGATAAGAAAACCTTTGGCAAAGAAATTGTAACATTTGCTGATAATGCCAATAAAAAAGAAGCAACTTATTGGAATGAATTTAGACCCGTTCCTTTAACCGTAGAAGAAACTACAAATTATGTAAAAAAAGACAGTATTCAAACGATTAGAAAATCACAAGTGTATTTGGATTCTATTGATGCTAAAGGAAATAAATTCAAATTAATTAAAATCATTACTGGTTATAACTATAAAAACTCGTTCAAGAACTGGAATTTTAACTATCAAGGATTAACCAATTTGGGTTCATCAAGTTTTAATACAGTACAAGGTTGGAATTTAGACAGTGGCTTCTCTTTTAGAAAATGGAATGAAGAAACAGGGAAATTTACTTCTATTTCTTCCACTTTTAATTATGGATTTGCCGAAGATCGCCTTCGTATTAAAGGAAATTATTACCATCGATTTAACAACAGGAATAATGCCTATATTAGTTTGAGTGGCGGAAGCGCTATTAGTCAATTCAATCCGAGCGAACCAATTAGTAATTTAGTGAATTCGGTAGCAACCTTATTCTTTAAAAACAATTATATGAAATTGTACAATAAAGAATTTGCTGAAATTAACTATGGAAGAGAAGTTGTTAATGGAATTTTTGCGAATGGAAAACTATTGTATGAAAACAGAAGAGGTTTGTTTAACAACACCGATTATACATTGATTAAAAATGATGATTTGTACTTTTCAAATGATCCGTTACAACCTGATAATTACACTTCGGTTCCGTTTGAAAAGCATCATATTATGAAGGCAAGTTTAGGAACACGTATTCGTTTTGGTCAAAAATACATTTCGCGTCCTGACGGAAAAATTAACATTCAAAATGATGATTATCCAATTGTAAGCTTCTATTACGAAAAAGCATTTGGAGCTTCTAACAGCAATTACCATTATGATTTAATTAGTGGAACCATTGATTACAACAAAACCATCGGTAATAAAGGTGATTTTGGCTTACGCTTTAAAGCGGGTAAATTCTTTAATGCTGATAACATCTCGTTTGTTGATTACAAACATTTCAACGGAAATCAAACCCATGTAACCCTATTGAATAATTCTTTAAACTCATTTAATTTGCTTCCATATTATAGTCATTCTACTAATGATGCTTATTTGGAAACACATATTGAGCACAATTTTAAAGGCTACATTATGAACAAGATTCCGTTATTGAATAAACTACAATGGAATTTAATAGGTGGTTTTCATCAGTTGAATATTCCTAACATGAAACCATATCAAGAATTTACCGTAGGATTTGATAATATTGGTTGGGGAAAATTCAGATTCTTACGAGTAGATTATGTAAGAAGTTACCAAAATGGTTTTCAAGGCGATGGCGTGATGTTTGGGTTGAAATTTTAAATTTTAAAGTTCTTTAATTAGAGGAAGTTGAATTGAATATTTATTATATTTGTATATTGAAATTCTAATTTATTATGACAACATCAGCAATAAAACACGTAAATTCCAAACTCAAAAATTTACCTGATACTTTGGTAGAAGAAGTGGAAAAATACATTGATTTTCTTGCATTTAAATACTCCCAAGAAAGTCAAGATGTGCCACAGTGGCACAAAGATATTGTATTACAACGCATTGAAAGTCAAGAAACTCCTATTGATGCTTTTAGAATGATAGAAGAATTAGAAGGCTAACCATGATTAAGTACCAAATAGTTGCTGACCCGAGAGTTGCCAGTGATTTGAAAGAAGCTCGTGATTTCTTAACTTCAAGAAGAAAAGGATATGGCAGTAAATTCTTAAAAGAATACAAAGCGCTTTTAAAAACCTTACAAAGTAATCCAGAGTTCCAGGTAAGATACAAGAACATTCATTGTTTACCATTGAAAACATTCAAGTATATGGTTCATTTTACTATTGATATCTCTAACAAAAGAGTTCATATATACGCTGTGCTTTCAACTTATCAAAATCCTAATAAACATTGGTTATAAATTATTAAAGACATTTCTAAACGAAATGTCTTTTTTTATTAGTTTGCTTTGCTCATTACTTTAATTAGACACTTCTAGTAATCCTATAATTCCTGAAAATATAACAATAATGAGTTCAACTATCATAAAAGAGAATAATTACTTATATCTGACAAAAGAATAACATATAGAACTTGTAAACTAAAATATATAGTTTTTTATTCATGTTATATATTCTCTTCAAATATAAAAATTATATTTTATTTTAAAAAAAATGTGTCGGGAATTTTAATAAAAAAAAACTTGTTAAAGAAAAAACACCACAATTATATTAAGTTTAGTAAGCAGTGAAAACACCAAGAACTTCTTTTCATTTTCCCAGTAAACCAATGTATTTTATTATTATTTTTAAAAAATAGTGAACTATTTTACAAATAAAAACAACACTAATACATTCAATTAAAAATTAATATAATTACCTACTTCATTAATTACTATTACTTTAAAAAAACATCATATCCAAAACGAATCAAAGCTAATCCCACCACAATTAAAAAGAAGA
>JBILST010000072.1:0-9720 GCA_044371865.1 Flavobacterium sp. | reverse complement strand
CAAATAGAAATGCCAAAAGACGCTTCGTTAGAGCAAACCAACTTCATGACGCAAAAAGCAGAAGCTTTCTTGAAAAAAGAAGCATATGTTCACAGTCAAATTACTACTATTGGTCAAACCAGTGAAGGACTTGGTGCTTCTCAAGCAACCGCTTATAAGGCTGAAATTAACGTAAAAATGGTTGGGTTAGATAAACGTGATGAGCCAGCAAACGTTTATGCTGCCAAAACAAAACGTAAACTAGAAAAAATCTTAGTGGGTGCAAAAGTTAAAACGGTTCCAGTAGGTATTTTAGGAACAGCTGAAGATGCTACTTTAGGTTTAATTGTTACGGGTCCAAATGTAGAAACAGCTATGGCATTTGCAGAAGCAGCTGAAAAAGAATTACGCACGATTCCTGGAGCTACAGAAATTGAATTATCTGTAGAAGATGGAAATCCAGAAGTAAATGTTCAGGTTGACAGAGATAAAATGGCCGCTCTTGGATTGAGTTTACAAACTGTAGGTATGACTATGCAAACAGCCTTTAGTGGAAATACTGACGGGAAATTTAGAGCTGGTGAATATGAATATGATATCAACATTAAATACAATGCTTTTGACAGAAAAAGTATTACCGATGTAAGCAACTTAATCTTTATTAACGATAAAGGACAGCAAATTAAATTAACACAGTTTGCAAAGGTTACAGAAAGTTCGGGTCCTAGTCAATTAGAACGAAGAGACAAATCAGCATCAGTAACTGTAAAAGGTCAAAATGTAGGAGTTGCTTCAGGAACTATTGTATCGCAATGGCAAGAAAAAATTGATAAATTAGAAAAACCAACTGGGGTTAGCTACATTTGGGGTGGTGATATGGAAAACCAAAGCGAAGGTTTTGGAACACTTGGAATTGCTTTATTAGCGGCTATTATCTTGGTTTATCTTGTAATGGTTTCGTTATATGACAGTTTTGTACATCCATTTGTAGTATTGTTTGCGATTCCGCTTTCGTTCATTGGTGCCATGTTAGCTTTAGCTTTAACAAACAATACATTGAATATTTTCACCATCTTAGGTATCATCATGTTGATTGGTCTGGTTTGTAAAAATGCAATTATGTTAGTGGATTATACCAATCAAAGACGTAAAGCTGGAGAAAGTATTAGAACCGCATTAATTCAAGCAAATCATGCAAGGTTACGTCCAATTTTAATGACCACAATTGCGATGGTGTTTGGTATGTTTCCAATTGCATTAGCTTCTGGTGCTGGGGCAGAATGGAAAAACGGTTTGGCTTGGGTAATTATTGGTGGATTAATTTCATCGTTATTCTTAACCTTAATTGTGGTTCCTGTAATCTATGAAATCATGGAGAAAATAATTGCTAAATTCTCTAAAGGAGAAAAAACAGATTATGAAGCTGAAATGATTGCAGATTATGTGCACAAAGAATTAAGTGAAGACGGTTTTAACCCGAAACACACTTTATAAAACAAAAAAAGTCCCGATTTTATCGGGACTTTTTTTATACTTCAAATTGAATTAGTTTTTAACTAAAACATCTTTTGACCATTTTTTTACTTCAGCAATACGGCTATCAGAAAAATCAACTTCACTTAAAGAAGCATCACTCCAAAAAAACCACTTACCTGTTTTAGTACCTTTATTGTACTCTCCAATAGATTGTTTGCTTCCATCCTCATTATAAGCCATCCATTTACCATGTAATTTACCATCTAAGTAATAACCTTCTTGTTTTACTTGTCCGTTATCATAATAATATGTTGCTTTTACCATTTCATTTACTACTTCTAATTTTGGTTTTACTTCTTGTGCAAATGACAAACTTGAAACCAATAAAACCGCTGCAATCACTAATTTTTTCATACTCTTTTCTTTTTTTGGTTAACATTACTGTAACAAATATAAAAACTTTTTTACAATAAAAAAACTTTTTGGTAACAATTTGGTAACATTGGGTAAAAAATTAACATTAAAAAAGCCAATACGCAATGTATTGGCTTTAAATAGGATATAAAAAACAGAGGGATTATTTCACTAAACCATCTAATAATTCTACTAATGTTGGAGAAGAAGGTCTTGGCGCATCAGCCTTTACTACTTTCCCATTTGGATCAATTAATAAAAATCTTGGGATTGAATTTATATTGAATGCTTTGATAAAATCAGAAGTCCAATTTTTGTCTGCAAATAACTGGATACCACCTAATTGTTTATCCGTTACAAATTTTTGCCATTTCTCGTGGTCTTTATCTACATCAACAGAAATACTTACAAATTCAATGTTTTTTCCATGATATTTTTCTTCTACTTTCTTTAAGTGAGGAATCTCAGCTCTACATGGACCACACCAAGTTGCCCAAACATCAATGTACACATATTTACCTCTTAAATCTTCTAATTTTGTTTTCCCTCCTTTATGATTTTCATAATCAAACGATGGAGCAAGAGTTCCTTCTACTTTCTTAGCAGCTGCTTTTTGATTATAAAACTGCGTAAGCATCATACCATCTTGTGCAATCCTTGGTTTCAAAACACTTACTAGTTTTTCATCTAACCCAGCTCCTTCTAGTTTTGCAAGATCTTCTTTAGCTTTAGCATCAAGAGCGGCTTTAAAAGTAACTTCATCTTTTTCTAATAAGCCTTCAAGTTCCATTTCAAATTTCTCATCTGATAATGCTTTTTGAGCTAAAAAGTTACTTTCTTTCGCTCCTTTTCCAGAATAAACTATTGTCTCGTCAAATTCTTTTGCATCCATAGTTAATTTTAAATCATCTCCTCCTTTTAAATATAACATAGACGATTCTGAACCATCACTAAATTGATGTAATCCATCAGTAACCTCAAAAGTAGCTTCAAAAACTCCTTTTTTATTAACGGGTATTGCTTGTTTAAATTTATTTGGTCCATAAATGGTTAAAGTGTCGCTGTTTCTGTTTTCAATTTTAGCCGAAAACTTAACTTTCCCCTTCGCAGTAGTCTGTGCAAAAGAAAAACTAACCGACAATACTAATAAGTAAACTAGTTTTTTCATAAAATAAGTAAATAAGGTTTGTGTAAAATTATACTATTATTTTATAAAACGATAAAATCGAATTAAAATTCTATTATAATTAACAATTGAAACTAAAAATTTTCTTTTTTGTTCTTACTTTTGCATAAAATTTTTTAGAAATGTACAGAAGTCATAACTGTGGAGAATTAAACGCTTCACACATCAATACAGAAGTTACCCTTGCAGGTTGGGTTCAAAAATCGAGAGATAAAGGATTTATGATTTGGGTTGATTTACGTGACCGTTATGGTATCACGCAATTAATCTTTGACGAACAAAGAACAGACAAAGCAGTTATTGAAAAAGCAAAATCGTTAGGAAGAGAGTTTGTTATTCAAATCAAAGGAACTGTTATTGAGCGCGTTTCTAAAAACCCAAATATGGCTACTGGTGACGTTGAAATTTTAGTTACCGAATTAACTATTTTAAACGAAGCGCAATTACCTCCATTTACTATCGAAGACGAAACGGATGGTGGTGAAGATATTCGTATGAAATACCGTTACTTAGATATTAGAAGAAATCCAGTTAAAAACAACTTATTGTTCCGTCATAAAGTATCCATGGAGGTTAGAAAATACCTTTCTGACCAAGGTTTTTGTGACGTAGAAACACCTTATTTAATTAAATCTACTCCAGAAGGTGCTCGTGATTTCGTAGTGCCAAGTAGAATGAATGAAGGGCAGTTTTATGCACTTCCACAATCGCCACAAACGTTTAAACAATTATTGATGGTGGGTGGAATGGACAAATATTTCCAAATTGTGAAATGTTTCCGTGACGAAGATTTACGTGCTGACCGTCAACCAGAATTCACACAAATTGACTGCGAAATGGCATTTGTGGAACAAGAAGATATTTTAGATATGTTCGAAGGCTTAACGCGTCATTTACTAAAAGAAATCAAAGGAATTGAAGTAGATAAATTCCCAAGAATTACATACGATTACGCAATGAAAACCTATGGTAATGACAAACCAGATATTCGTTTTGAAATGAAATTTGGCGAGTTAAATGCTGTAGCGCAACATAAAGATTTTCCTGTATTCAATTCAGCAGAATTAGTAGTAGGAATCGCTGCTCCAGGCTGTGCAAATTATACCAGAAAAGAAATTGATGCTTTAATTGATTGGGTAAAACGCCCTCAAGTTGGAGCTTTGGGAATGGTTTATGTAAAATGTGAAGAAGATGGTACTTTCAAATCATCAGTAGATAAATTCTACGATCAAGAAGATTTGAAAAAATGGGCTGAAATTACCAACGCAAAACCGGGTGATTTAATTTTAGTATTATCAGGAAAGGCAGATAAGACAAGAACACAATTATCGGCACTTCGTATGGAAGTTGCAACGCGTTTAGGTTTGAGAAAATCAGATGAATTTGCACCATTATGGGTAGTAGATTTCCCATTATTAGAATGGGACGAAGAAAGCGGAAGATACCACGCAATGCACCATCCGTTTACCTCTCCAAAACCAGAAGACATGGCATTAATTGAAACTGAACCAGGAAAAGTTCGTGCTAATGCGTATGATATGGTATTAAACGGAAACGAAATTGGTGGAGGTTCTATTCGTATTCACGATAGAGATTTACAATCGAGAATGTTTGATTTATTAGGTTTTAGCAAAGAAGAAGCTTTAGCGCAATTCGGATTTTTAATGAATGCTTTTGAATTTGGAGCGCCACCACACGGAGGTTTAGCTTTTGGATTGGATAGATTGGTTTCTATTTTAGGCGGACAAGAAACGATTCGTGATTTTATTGCATTCCCTAAAAATAACTCGGGAAGAGATGTAATGATTGATGCTCCTTCGACAATTGATGAAGCGCAATTACAAGAATTACATATTAAACTTAGATAGGATGAAAAAGATTTTAATTGGTCTTATCGTAATCATTGCTTGCCTAATTTCTTTTGGATACTTTCAAAAAAACAATGGCTTAAATGGCGATAGATGGATTGGAATTGGAGTTCTTTTAGCTGCTTTTGCACTGATGCCTTTGTTTTTATATTCAAGATTTAAGAATAAAGAAGTACGTGAACGCATGCTAAATTTTGATTTAAAAGAAAAGAAAGACACTGATAATCAATAAATTTGAAATATTTTTAACTTTTTCTTGTTCGTGTCGTAAATAAGTATATCTTTGAAGTATTATTAATTTTTTTATATTACACAAATGCGCACAGGCAAAGTTAAATTCTTCAATGAATCAAAAGGTTACGGTTTTATTACAGATGATGAAACAGGAAAAGACATTTTCGTACACGCAAGCGGAATGAGAGTTGAATCTCTTAATGAAGGTGATGCAGTTAGTTACGAAGAAGAAGAAGGAAGAAAAGGTAAAGTAGCTGCTCAAGTAGTAGTTATCGAAGACTAATATATATTATTTTTTGATTACCTAGAAAGATTAAAAGTCCCGATGATATCGGGACTTTTTTTGTTTTGATAATCAATAAGCTCTTTTAAATATTGATAAAAAGCAACAGTTCATTCACAAAAAAAGCCGCAATAATAATATTGCAGCCTTTTTCTAACTTAACTAAACTACTTTATTTAAATAGATATTTCATTCCAAATAAAACGTTCCCTTTTGGCATTGGAACAAACGTGTTTTCAAAATACTCAGTATTGAAAATATTTTGAATTAACATATTAATTTCAATATTTTTAGTTCTGAATGTTGTATTCAAATCATAAACATTATAAGAAATTCTTGAGGTTCTCTCAGCATATCGGTATGAAATATTTTGACTAAATCCTTTAAACAACTTGATGTCATAATTAAAAACAACTTGATGGCGCAAAGAATTTATGCCATTTTTTGAAATTAAATCCGTGTTGATATTGTCATCAATATAAGTATAACCTAAGTTCAGCTGATTTTTAATTTTACCTAATGAAAAATTATACTTCAACGAAGATTCGAAACCTTTTGTTTCAACATCAATATTAACAGGTCTCCATAAATCAACGGGAGTTGCTCTTCTGTAATCAATGAAATTTTCTGTGTTTCTATTAAAAAACGCCACATTAAAATCAACTTTATTTGCATGATATTTGAATCCTAATTCTTGAGCAAAGGCTCTTTCTGCTTCTAAATTTGGATTCCCTTGAGTTTCTAAATCACTATAATTTAAATCGGTATAAGTAGGAACTCTATATGTATATCCAACGTTACTGTAAAGTCGAATTCTATCCGATAATTTCACTCCTAAATCAATACCTGGAAAAGCTCTGTTATCAAAATCTGAGAAATACGAAACTGCAACACCTGGAGTAACATCTACTATTTTATCAAACAATTCAAAACGATGTTCTAAGAATAAAGTGGCAATTTCTCTTTCGGCATCTCCTAAGTTATTACTTTGAATCATATATTTTGAAAATTCAAGACCAAAACCAGTGATACCTATTTTAGATTCGTAAGAACCATTAAATTCTCCAGCAATTTTATTTGTGATATGTAAATTTCTGTAAACTGAAGGATTTGTTCTTATGAAAATATATTCGTCTTGGTTTCTTCTCCAATAAACTCTTGGTTTAAAAGTAAAATTCCCCCTTTTTACTTCTGTCGAAAGTCCAATCAAACTTGCTTGCGTAACTTCATATGGAAGTGCAAAATCCTTAGTAACACCATAAAAATTTTGAGCTCCAAATTTTCTCTCAGAAAAAGCTGAAATTAAATTAATAGGTAGTTTAGATTTATTGAATTTACTTCTCAATACATAATTTGTATTATCAAAATCAGTGTTTTTTCTATAACCATCTGAAGACTGCTTAGAAAAGTGAACCACATGATTACTGTCTTCTAAGTTAACAGCACCTGTAACTTCAGCAATAAATTGACCAAATGAACCTCCTTGAATCTTAGCAATGATTGAGTTCTCCAAATTGTCGTTAGTTACGATATTAATGGCTCCAGTAAAAGCATTTTGTCCAAAAATACGAGCGGCAGGTCCTTTTATGACTTCAATTCTTTTAATCACTTCAATTGGTAACGCTAAATTTAGAGTATGATGTCCAGTTTGTGGATCATCAACTTTAATACCGTCAATAAGCAATAATGTTTGATCAAAACCACCACCTCTGATGTATAAATCGGCTTGCATTCCATTTACACCTTGTCTTCTAACATCAACCCCAGCAAGTTGTTGCAATGCATCAGCTACATTTGTAATCCCAAGTTTTTTTATATCTTCGGCAGTAACAATTTGAATGGTTCTTGAATTTTCTTTAAAAGGTAAATCAATTCGAGAAGAAGTAACCACAACTTCTTTTAGAGAATCGGTTTTTAATTCTGTTTCTTGTGCGATTCCAAGTATAGAACCAAAAAACATAACAGATAAAAAGTATTTATTTTTCATTTGAAGTTTATTTTAAAACGGTGCAAAAGTCGTAACTTTCCGGACGATTAAAATAGTCCAGTTTTAAAATGAAAGATAGTCCGGTTAATTCATTGTTAAAAGAGTTCATTCAATTTGAAAAATCGAGTGCTACTTCAGTCTATATTCAAATATCGCAACAAATTATTAATGCAATTCAGCGCGGGTATTTATCAGAAGGAACCGCTTTACCCGGAACGCGAATATTTAGTAAATTAGTGAACATTCATAGAAATACAGCTGTTGCAGTTTATGACGAATTAGCATCACAAGGCTGGGTTGAAATTATTGCTAATAAAGGCACTTTTATTTTGGTTCCCGAATCTAAAACAAATGCAATTAAAGCAACTTCAAACCACATAAATGCAATAAACACCTATTCCAAAACGACTGGATTTCCGTTTCAAACCTCATTTCATTTGTCATCAACTCAAGAACTATCAGAAGCAAAATTCAGTATAAATGATGGACAACCCGATTTAAGATTACATCCTATCCATGAGTTTTCAAAATGGTATAGTGCCTCCATGAAACGCAAAGCCTTACTTTCAAAATGGAGTCAAACCTCGAAAACTAAATTTTCAACATTTGAAAACCAATTGTGCAATTACTTAAATGCCACGCGAGGATTTCATATTCAACCCAATAATTTAATCAGTACCCGAAGTACAGAAATGAGTTTGTATATTATATCACAGCTCTTACTAAAGAAGAAAGATTTAGTTTTGGTGGGAAATATGAGTAATTATGCTTCGAATATGATTTTTCAAGAAGCGGGGGCCATAATTAAAACAGTTCCTGTTGATGCATATGGGCTAGATATAGATTTTATTAAAACTCATTATACTAAAGGTAGTATTCGATGTGTTTACATTTGTGCGAATCGTGATTATCCTACTACAAAATCATTATCAGCAGAACGTCGATTAAAATTATTACAACTTGCTAAAATTTATCAATTTGCCATTATTGAAGATGATTTTGATTATGATTTTCAGTTTGAAGGTTCAGCAATGCTACCTATGGCAAGTTCAGACGCTAATGGAATGGTTATTTATCTTGGAAAACTAGGTCAATCCTTATTTCCAAGTTTTCAAGTTGGATTTGTTGTAGCTCCAGAAAATTTGATAGTAGAAGCAAAAAATTACTTGCAAATGTTAGATCGCCAAGGTGATTTAATTCAAGAACAAATGCTTTCTGAATTAATTTCGGAAGGAGAAATTCATCGTTTACTAAAAAAGAATATTGTAGTCTATAAACAAAGACGAGATTATACATGTGAATGTTTCAAACGTCATTTTAAAGAAACTGTCCGATTTAAAAAACCAACGGGAGGATTGGCAATCTGGATTGAATTTCAACCATCAATATCATTAATTCAACTTGCTGAAGAAGTAGCAAAATTAGATGTATTGTTGCCTAAAACTATTCTTTATCAAGACAAAAATACTTGTGCTATTCGTTTTGGTTTTGGGCATTTGAATGAAGCAGAAATTGAAATTGTAGTAAGTAAATTAAAACTTGCCTACGATGCAATTACAAAGTAAAAAATAAAAAAAGTCCTGCAAATTGCAGGACTTTTTTACTATAAATCTATTGTCTTAGTCGGCTAAAACAATAATCTTGTTTTCATTCATTTCTATGGTACCAGAATTAATTGGCAACCAATAGGTTTGCTCGTTTACTTTATTGAATTTAGAAGTAAATTCTTTTTCAATTGTAATGTTTTGAGCGTTGATTTTCACATTCCCTTTTGCTAATAAAGAAACAATAGGGGCGTGATTATTTAGCATTTGAAACTCACCGTTAACTCCAGGAACAGCTACTGAAGTAACTTCTCCTTTAAACAATGTAGCCTCTGGTGATACTATTTCTAAAATCATAACTTTAAGTGATTAGTGATTAGTAATTAGTGATTAGTAAGTAACTGAATACTGTGACTGTACACTGAATACTAAAATTATGCTTCTGCTAACATTTTTTGTCCAGCTTCGATAGCTTCTTCGATAGTACCTTTAAGGTTAAACGCTGCTTCTGGTAAGTGGTCTAATTCACCATCCATAATCATATTAAATCCTTTGATAGTTTCTTTGATATCAACCAATACTCCAGGAATACCTGTAAATTGCTCCGCTACGTGGAAAGGTTGTGACAAGAAACGTTGTACACGACGTGCACGAGAAACGGCTAATTTATCCTCTTCAGATAACTCTTCCATACCTAAGATGGCGATGATATCTTGTAATTGTTTGTATTTTTGAAGAATCTCTTTTAC
>JBILST010000287.1:0-2864 GCA_044371865.1 Flavobacterium sp. | reverse complement strand
GGAAGAATTATTGCGTGCCGAAGTTGATTTTGATATGAAAAACCGAGTTTCAGTTGATGTACAAACGATTTTTCATAAAATGGAGGAGCGTACTTTAAGTGCTGCTTACAAATTTTATTGTGGGCAAAGCTTAGAAAACGCTCATAGTGCTGAAGCTGATACGATGGCAACATACGAAATCTTAAAATCACAATTGGATCGGTATGAGAATTTAGAAAATGATATGAAATTGTTATCTGAATTCACCACGCGAAAAAAATCAGTTGACTTTGCAGGATTTATCGCTTTGAATAATGAAGGAAAAGAAATTTTCACCTTCGGAAAGCACAAAGGTGTTTTAGTTGATGAAGTTTTTGATAAAGAACCTGGTTACTTTGGTTGGATTCAAAACGCTGATTTTCCGCTATATACCAAAAAAGTTTTGACAGCTATTAAATTGAGAAAGTTAAATACTAAATAGAGTGATTAGTGAAAAGTAGTTAGTGAATAGTTGCTAATTACGTTTCACTATTTACTAATCACTAGAATTATGAAAATAATCTGCATAGGTCGTAACTACGCCGACCATATTTCGGAATTAAATAATGAAAGACCAACAGAACCTGTTATCTTTATGAAGCCTGATTCTGCTATTTTACCAAATAAAAATCCATTTGTAATCCCAGCTTTCAGTAATGATATTCATCATGAAGTGGAAGTTTTGGTTAAGATTTGCCGAGTTGGAAAACACATCGATGCTAAATTTGCCCATAAATATTATGAAGAAATTGGTTTAGGGATCGATTTTACCGCTCGAGATGTGCAAAGCAAGCTGAAAGAGAAGGGATTGCCTTGGGAAAAAGCTAAAGCATTTGACCATTCAGCGGTAATTGGGAACTTTATATCGAAAAAAAATTATTCTTCGTTAGAAAATATTAACTTTGAGTTAAAATCAAATCAAATCACTGTTCAAGAGGGTAATACAAGTTTAATGTTGTGGAAAATTGACGAGTTAATAGCTTATGTTTCACAATATTTCACATTAAAAATTGGAGATATTATTTTTACAGGTACTCCAAAAGGTGTTGCTAAAGTTACAGAAGGTGATGTTTTAGAAGGTTTTATAGAAGGAGAATCGATGTTTAAAATTCAAATTAGGTAATTATGGCTTTACAATACAATTTAGCAAAAGTTTATGAGATTTCTGAGAATGATATTGAATTTGCTTTGCAAATCGTAACTTTATTTTTTGAAGAAGTTCCCGCAGAAATAAAGTTTATAAAAGTTGCAATAGAAGAAAAAGATTATAATAAAGCATATGCTTCTTGCCATAAAATTAAGCCTACTTTAGATTTATTAGGAATGGATTTAGCTTATGAAGAAAATCTTCAAATCATGACTTGGGCTAAAGCCGAAGGCAAAAGAAAAGAAATTAAAGAAGTATTCAAATCTTTAAAAGATAGAGTAGAATTGGCAGTAAAAGAAATAAAAAAAGATTTTAAATTGTAATTTCTATAGTAACTATCCTTCCCCAAATCCCTTAAAATATTTCAAATGAAAGCCGCTATTGTAACTATTGGTGATGAAATTCTTATTGGTCAAATTATAGACACAAATTCGTCTTACATTGCCAAAGCTTTAGATAAAATTGGAATTGCTACACATGAAATGTTGTCAATTTCAGATGATAAACAGCATATTTTAGACACCTTCCATTCGCTTCAAAATAAAGTTGAAGTTGTTATCGTAACTGGGGGATTAGGTCCTACAAAAGATGATATCACTAAAAAGACATTTTGCGATTATTTTCAAGATAGTTTAGTTGAAAATGAAGCTGTTTTAGCACATGTGAAATCAATTATTGAAGGATTTTATAAGCGACCAATTACGCAAATTAATAGAGAACAAGCGTTGGTTCCAACCAAAGCAAAAGTGCTCTTTAATCAAGTAGGAACTGCGCCAGGAATGTGGATGGAAAAAGAAAATACTGTTTTTATTTCGTTGCCAGGTGTTCCTTATGAAATGAAATACTTAATTGATAATGAGGTAATTCCAAATTTAGTTCAAAAGTTTGAGCGACCCTATATTGTGCATCAAACCATCATGACTTATGGTCGTGGGGAAAGCATGATTGCGGAACAAATTGAAGAATGGGAAAATAATTTACCGCATTTTATTAAACTTGCCTACTTACCTAGTCCAGGAAAAGTTAGGTTGAGATTGACTGCAAGAGGAGCTAATGAAGAGTTGTTAAAAAATGAGATAAAACAGCAAGTTGAAAAGCTAGATTTATTGATACATGATATAATTGTTGGATATAATGAAGACGATCCTATTGAGGTGGTTTTAGGGAGATTATTGACCGAAAATAAGTTGACAATTTCAACTGCAGAAAGTTGTACGGGAGGAAAAATTGCGTCAACTTTGTCGGCAATTCCAGGAGCTTCAAATTATTTTAAAGGAAGCGTAGTTAGCTATGCTACTGAAGCAAAAATAAATGTATTAGGAATTGATAATGAGGTTGTTGAAAAATACGGAGTTGTTAGTGCTGAAGTAGCGACTGAAATGGTAAAATCAGTTCAACAAATTTTGAATTCTGATTATGCAATTGCTACAACAGGAAATGCAGGACCAACAAAAGGTGATGTGCAAGCCGATTTAGGTATTGTTTATATTGCTATTGCTACGCCAAATGCAGTTTTTGTAGAAGAATTTAATTTTGGTCAACCACGGGAAAAGGTTGTTGATAGGGCAGTTAGTAAAGCATTGGAATTAATTTATAAAGAAATTTTAAAAAAATAATAAAAGATAGTTGTGTATATGAAATCGATTTTGTTTCTTTGCACCCTGATTTTAGATAACGAAATAAAGCTGAATAATAATGT
>JBILST010000286.1:0-2891 GCA_044371865.1 Flavobacterium sp. | reverse complement strand
TTCAAAAGGTAAAGAAATTACTTTTTTGTCTAATCCTAAACGACCTAAAACTGCATTGATATACCCTTTAAACAAGAAGAAATCTGATTTAGCGGCAACATTCGTCCAACTTTCACTTTGTCTGTTTCCAGTTACTAATAAAGTTAAGTGTTTGTTTTCTTCATGACCATTCAATGTTTTGTGGTAACTTTTTCCAAATTCAAAGAATTTTAAATCACTTCTTTTTCTATTGCTATTAAAAGAAACCGCTTCTAATCCAGAGAATAATAACGATTGACGCATAGCCGATAAATCGCTACTCAATGGATTCAACATCATTACATTACATTCTTCTTTCAATTGTTCAGAAAGTTTTACGTAATCTGGTGTTGTTAATGAATTGGCCATCATTTCGTTAAAACCTAACGAACACAATTGATTGGCAACAATATTTTGTACTTTATATTCTTCCGTTCTTGACGAGTTTGCTGTTGTAGCATTTACTTTTGAAGGAATTTTAATGTTGTTGTATCCGTAAACACGTAAAATTTCTTCTATAACATCAATTTCTCTAGTTACATCCACACGGTAAGAAGGAATAATTAATCCTAAACCAGTTTCTGTAATACTATTTACTTTGATGTCTAGAGAAGCTAAAATCTTCTTAATCGTTTCAGGTTTAATTTCTTCACCAATAATTTTGTTTACCTTGTTAAAATGAATGAAAACACTAAAGTCTTCAATCTTTTTTGGATAAATATCTATAATATCGGAAGTAATTTCACCACCCGCTACTTCTTGAATTAACAAGGCAGCACGTTTTAAAGCATATTGTGTAATATTAGGATCAACTCCTCTTTCAAATCGGAAAGAAGCATCGGTGCTCAGCGTATGTCTTTTCGCAGTTTTTCTAACCGAAACGGGATTAAAATAAGCGCTTTCTAAGAAAATAGCCTGAGTTTTTTCACTCACACCCGAAGTTTTCCCACCAAAAACACCTGCAATACACATAGGACCGCTTTCATCACAAATCATTAAATCTTCTTCGTGTAAAGTACGCTCAATATCATCTAATGTGGTAAATTTTGTTCCAGCCGCAACGGTCTTCACAATAACTTTATTCCCTTTAATTTGAGAAGCATCAAAAGCGTGTAAAGGTTGTCCTAATTCGTGTAAAACGTAATTGGTTACGTCAACAATATTATTTTTTGGAGTTAAACCAATTGCTTTTAATCGGTTTTGTAACCAACTTGGTGAAGGCTTAACCATTATTCCTGAAATAGTAACACCGCAATATCTTGGCGCTAATTTTTCGTTTTCAACTTTAACATCAATCTTTAAAGTACGTTTTTCTACTTTTAATTTACTAACTGAAGGAGTTATTAATTCAGAGATAATTCCTTTTTGAAGTAAACCAGCTCTTAAATCACGTGCTACTCCCATGTGAGACATAGCATCGGCACGATTTGGTGTTAATCCGATTTCAAATACTTCATCACATTCTATATTGAATACTTTAGATGCAGGAGTTCCTGTTTTTAAGTCTTCAGCTAAAATCAAAATACCATCATGACTTTCACCGATGCCTAACTCGTCTTCTGCACAAATCATTCCGTGACTTTCTCGTCCGCGAATTTTACCTTTCTTTATTTCGAATGCGTTTCCGTCTTTATCGTATAATTTTGTTCCAATAGTTGCTACTGGTACTTTTTGTCCCGCCGCTACGTTTGGAGCTCCACACACAATTTGAACCGGAGCGTTACCATCGCCTAAATCAACGGTTGTAATTTTTAGTTTATCTGCATCAGGATGTTTCTCACAAGTTATTACGTGTCCTACAACAACGCCTTGTAATCCTCCTTTTAAACTTTCGTATTTATCAACACCTTCTACTTCTAAACCTAAGTCGGTAAGAATGTCGGCAATTTCTTCCGTTTTTAAATCGGTTTTAATAAATTGTTTTAACCAATTGTAAGATATACGCATTTTGTATCGAATTTTAAAGGGCAAATATAAGATAAAGTTTAAGAGTTTGAAAACTAAAAAATTAGTTTTTCAAGAACGAAATCAATCCACTAAAATAGGTTTTTTGGTCGTCGTAAAACGCCATGTGGCTTCCTTTTGGACAGAACAAATACGAACCGTTTGGTAATATTTTCGAAATTTCTTCCATGTGTTTTGGATCCATGGTATCGTGTTTCGCTCCGATAACTAGCGTTGGAATTTTTACGTTTTTTAAATCGGCTTTTCTATCCCATTTTTCTAATTTTCCTGAAATACCAAATTCACTCGGACCTTGCATGGTTACGTATAGCGACTGATTCATCTTTGCAAACGAACGATTTACAGGTTCTGGCCAATCTTTTGCAGGGAAACGAAGAATGTGTTTTTCATAGAAGTTTGGAAGCAATAATTCCATATATCTTGGATTGGAAAAGTCATTGTTAGCTTCAATTTTCATCAATTCTGCCAACACTTCTGGTTTCATTTGTTTACTTAATACTTCATTGGCATATTGGTCATATTCAGGACAACTTGCCATCATGTTCGAAATGATTAAGCCTTTCATGTTGTTTTGATATTTTGTTGCGTATTCCATAGCTAAAATACCGCCCCAAGAATGTCCTAACAAATAAAAATTGGTATTGTCTAACTTTAAAGCTTTTCTCACTTGTTCTACTTCTTCCACATATCTTGCCAAATCCCACATGGCAGTGTCGTTTGGATTATCGGCATTTCCGCAACCTAATTGATCGTAATAAATAAACTCGATGCCTTCTGCCGGTAGAAAATTTTCGAAACACTCAAAATATTCGTGCGTAGCTCCTGGACCACCATTTAAAAGCAAAACTTTAATTTTTGGATTGTTGCCAACGCGTTTTGTCCAAACGTTGAATGTTCCTTTTGGTGTA
>JBILST010000071.1:0-9869 GCA_044371865.1 Flavobacterium sp. | reverse complement strand
AGAATATTTAGAATTGGAAGTTTCAAAAGCATATATGCAATTGCAATTGGCTTATAAAGCAGTCAAAGTTTTGGAAAAAGCCAATACAACGGCACAAGGCAATTTGAAATTAGTAGAAAACTATTTCAAAAACGGAATGTTGCAAAAAACAGATTTGTTAAACGTACAAGTTCGTGTGAATGAAATTACGAATCAATTACAATATGCCAAATCAAATGTGCAAAATGCATCCGATTATTTAGCGTTTTTATTGAACGAAGATATGGCTGGGAAAACCTTCAAGCCAGCAGAAGTTTTAGATAATTCAATTGCAATCGAAACTATAAACACCACAATTTCTGATTCCAGAAAAGATATTCAAGCGATGCTAAAGTCGTCTGAAGCGTATAAAAAAATGTTTCAATCATCCAAATTTGGATTCTTACCAAGATTAAATGCTTTTGGAAGTTATGAATTATACGATCAAAAAATTTTCGGAACTTCTGCTAAAGGCTATTTAGTGGGTGCGCAATTATCATGGAATGTTTTTGATGGATTTAAAACCATTGGGAAAACGCAAAAGGCAAAAGCTGATTTTGAAAAAGCCGAAATTGAAACCGAACAATACAAAAAGCAAAGTCAGTTAGAGTTAAGCAAAACCAATCGTCAATTGCTAGATGCAGAAAACAAAGTGAATTTATCCAAATTAGCTTTTGAACAATCGCAAGAAGCTTTTAGAATTCGTCAAAACAGATTCACTCAAGGATTAGAAAAAACAACCGATTTATTAATGGCTGAAACGCAAATGGCACAAAAAGAATTAGAGCATTTACAAGCCGTTTTCGAATATAACTTTACCAAACAATACTTACAATTTTTAACTAAGTAAGTAGTAAGATTTGAGTATTAAGAATTAAGACAAAGAATAATTAAATCAGATTGTTAGATTTCTCAAATTTCTTAAATCTGTGTTCCAAAAAATAAATTTTAAAATTAATAATATGAAAAAGATACTAACAATACTAACCATTTCATCACTAATCTTAACATCTTGTGGAAGTGATAAAAAAGAAAATGTAGCTGATTTACCAGTAATTCCTGTAAAAGTAGCTGGAAATTCAGGAAATTCTAATAGTCCGTATGTAACGGCAAGTGGAAAAATCGAATCAGAAAATAGTGCGAATCTAAGCACCAGAATGATGGGTTATGTAACCAAAGTGAATGTAAAAGTGGGACAAAATGTATCGGCGGGACAACTTTTAGTAAGCATAAATAATACCGATTTACAAGCTAAAAAAGCACAAGTAGACGCATCCATCACACAAGCAACAGCAGCTTATAACAATGCAAAAAAAGATTATGATCGTTTTGTGAATTTGTTTGCACAACAATCGGCTTCGCAAAAAGAATTGGACGATATGACAGCACGTTACGAAATGGCAAAAGCAGGTTTAGAAGCAGCCAAACAAATGCGTAATGAAGTGATGGCGCAGTTTTCTTATTCGAATATTACAGCTCCATTTTCAGGATCGGTAACCAATACTTTCGTAAAAGAGGGCGATATGGCCAATCCAGGAATGCCTTTAGTAAGTATTGAAGGTGCTTCAAGATTACAAGTAACGGCAATGGTTTCAGAAAGTGATATTTCGAATGTAAAAAACGGAATGCCAGTTAAAATCAATGTAAAATCAATAAATAAAGAAGTTGCTGGAAAAGTTTCTGAAGTGAGTTTATCTGCAAAAAATACGGGTGGACAATATTTGGTGAAAGTAACTTTAGACAAAATGGATAAAGAGATTTTATCAGGAATGTTTGTCAACGTTCAATTTCCAACGGCTAAAAAAGAAGCAACTGTTGTGAAATCGGATGTTGTTATGGTTCCAGAAACCGCTTTAGTAAAACAAGGTCAATTGACAGGAATTTATACTATCGGAAGTGGCAATGTAGCTATTCTAAGATGGTTACGAATCGGAAAAACATTTGGTAATCAAGTAGAAGTTTTATCAGGATTGTCAGCAGACGAACAATATATCGTTTCAGCTGAAGGGAAATTATTTAACGGAGCAAAGGTTAGTGTTCAGTAATCAGTAATTAGTGTTCAGTAAAGGTTTTTAGTAGATAACTTGAAACCTGAAACTTGAAACTTTTAAACAAAAAATAACATGCAAGAAGGTATATCAGGTAAAATAGCCAATTTTTTCATCAACTCAAAACTAACCATTTTATTGATGGTAGTGTTGATGATTATTGGTACATACAGTTCGTTCTTAATTCCAAGAGAAGAAGAACCACAAATTAATGTTCCTATGGCCGACGTAATGGTGGGTTATCCAGGAGCAAGTCCAAGCGAAGTAGAGAGCAGAGTGATTAAACCGCTTGAAAAAGTAATTTCAAACATCAAAGGAGTTGAGCACATTCACAGTATGGCGATGAACGGTCAGGCAATGATGGTTGTGCAATTTTATGTGGGTGAAAACAGCGAAGATTCGTATGTAAAATTATACGATGAATTGATGAAACACCAAAATATGTTTCCACAAGGTGTTTATCAACCAATGGTAAAAACGCGTTCTATTGACGATGTTCCGATGTTAGGATTAACACTTTGGAGCGAAAAATACGATGATTTTCAATTGCGTCAAATAGCAGAAGAAGTTACTTCCGAAGTTGAAAAAGTAAAAGACGTTGCTATAACCAAAGAAATTGGCGGAAGAACGCGCGAGCTAAAAGTAGTTTTAGACAAAGATAAAATGGGCGAAAATGGTGTAGATGCGTTGAGCATTATGCAAATGATTCAAGCCAATAACGGAAGTTCGCAATCAGGAAGTTTTGTGCAAAATGATATAGAATATTTAGTCACAACTGGTAAGTTTTTATCCACTTCAGAAGATGTAGAAAACTTGGTGGTTGGCGTAAATAATAATATGCCAGTTTATCTAAAACAAGTCGCATCCATTCAAGACGGCCCACAAACACCAAAAAATTATGTTTCTTTTGGATACGGAAAAGCGAATGAAAAATTTGCAAAACACAATTCGGAATATCCAGCCGTAACCATTTCGATTGCAAAAGTTAAAGGTGCAGATGCAATGAAAATTTCAGAGAAAATTCTGGAACGAGTGGAATCATTAAAGAAAAATGTAATTCCAGCTGATGTACATGTTGAGATTTCCAGAAACTATGGAGAAACAGCATCGCACAAAGTAGGTGAATTGTTATTACACCTGGGTGTTGCCATTATTGCAGTAACCGTTTTAGTAATGTTAGCCATGGGTTGGAGAGGCGGATTAGTTGTGTTTTTCTCCGTTCCATTGACTTTTGCTTTGACTTTGTTTAGTTATTATTTATTGGGATATACCTTAAATCGAATTACGCTTTTTGCCTTAGTTTTTGTGGTAGGAATTGTTGTAGATGATAGTATTATTATTGCCGAAAACATGCACCGTCATTTCAAAATGAAGCGACTCCCATTCAAACAAGCGGCTATTTATGCGATTAACGAAGTAGGAAACCCAACCATTTTAGCGACTTTTACTGTAATTGCAGCTATTTTACCAATGGCTTTCGTATCAGGAATGATGGGGCCTTATATGAGTCCGATGCCAATTGGCGCTTCGATTGCGATGATATTATCGTTGTTTGTGGCTTTGACCGTTACACCTTATTTGGGATACCATTTATTACACGAAAAAGACGAGCAAGAACACAAAGAAGAACAAGGGTTAGAAACCTCATGGATTTATAGAATTTACAAAAAAATTGAAGAACCACTTTTAGACAATTCTAAAAAGCGTAATCTAATGTTTTTGGTTACAGGCGTTTTGTTAATCGGTTCGGTTTTGATGTTTTTTACGAAATCAGTTGCGGTTAAAATGTTGCCTTTTGACAATAAAAACGAATTCCAAGTCGTAATTGATATGCCAGAAGGAACAACGTTAGAACGAACAGCAGCGGTTACTAAAGAAATTGCGCAATATCTTTCAACGGTTCCGGAAGTAGTGGATTATCAGAATTATGTGGGTGCATCGGCTCCAATAACATTTAATGGTTTGGTGCGTCATTATGATATGCGTGGTGGAAGTAATATGGCGGATATTCAGGTAAATTTACTACACAAAGAAGATAGAGATTTACAAAGTCATGATATTGCAAAAGTGGTTCGTCCAGAAGTGCAAAAAATTGCAAAAAAATATGGTGCGAATGTAAAAATCGTTGAGGTACCGCCAGGACCACCTGTTCTATCTACTTTAGTTGCTGAGGTGTATGGACCAAATTATGAAGACCAAATCAAAGTGGCAAACCAAGTGAAAACCATTTTGGAAACTACTTCTGACGTAGTAGATACCGATTGGATGGTAGAAGCACCTCAAGTAGAATACAAATTAGAAGTGGATAGAGAAAAAGCCATGTTAAACGGAATTGCTCCACAACAAGTAGTAGGTAATTTAACGTATTTGTTAAGAGAAATGCCTGTTTCTAACTTGTATGATGAGCGTTCAAATAATCCTGTTGGCATCACATTATCATTAGAAGACAAAGACAAAACTTCGATGCAAGATATTCAAAACTTGAAAATCAAAGGCAGTCGTGGCAATGTGGTTCCTGTGAGTGATTTGGTAAAAGTTACAACAGATACCTTACAAAATACGATTTACAGAAAAGATCAAAAACGCGTGGTATATGTTTTAGCTGATATGGCGGGAGCATTAGAAAGTCCTGTGTATGCGATTTTAGGAATGAATGAGAAGTTAGAAAAAATGCAATTGCCAAAAGGGTATAAAGTAAACGAATTGTACATGGATTCTCCGTCTGACGAAAGTGATTTCACTGTAAAATGGGATGGTGAATGGCAAATAACCTTAGAAGTGTTCCGTGATTTAGGTGCGGCATTCTTAGTTGTAATTATCGTGATTTACATGTTGATTGTAGGTTGGTTTCAAAACTTCAAAACACCTCTAGTAATGATGGTTGCGATACCACTTTCATTGGTTGGAATTGTATTAGGTCACTGGTTGTTAGATGCTTTCTTTACAGCAACTTCGTTTATTGGAATGATTGCTTTAGCAGGAGTTATGGTTCGGAATTCGGTCTTACTGATTGACTTTATCGAAATCCGTTTGAACGATGGTATTCCAATGAAACAAGCTATCATTGAAGCTGGAGCGGTGAGAACAACACCAATTTTATTAACTACCGGAGCAGTAGTAATCGGAGCATTCATCATTTTGTTTGATCCAATTTTCCAAGGATTAGCAATTTCGTTAGTGGCGGGTGCAATTGTTTCAACCTTATTAACATTAATAGTTGTTCCATTAATTTACTACATCACGGAACGCAAAAAATGGGAGAAAAATAAATAAAAATCAATCTGACAGATTTCAAAAACCTGTCAGATTTAAATAAGAAATTTATGAAATTAGTATTAATCACAGCCATAGCAGAATTTGAACAAGATGTCAAAAAGATGCTAAAAGAAGCAAAAGTAAAATCATATACCTATAAAGATGTAAAAGGTTTTAGAGATGCTTCAGAAGAAGGAGTAGAAACCAATTGGTTTGGAACAGAAATGAATGAAATTGATTCTGTAGTTTTTTATGCCTTTTTGCCAAAGCAAAATATTGATGCATTGTTTGATGAGGTAACTGAATTTAACAAGCAACAGAAGTCTATTTCAAAAGTTCATTTAGCAGTATTTTCAGTGGAAAAATATAATTAAAATCAAAGATTATGATAAACAGATTAATTAGAGCAATAGCAGGAACCTTTATCATTTTAAGTGTACTGTTAGGAATGTATGTAAATGAAAATTGGTATTGGTTTACGATTTTTGTGGGTGCCAATTTATTACAATCATCCATTACCAAATGGTGTTTGATGGAGGATATTTTAAGAAAAGTATTTAAGATTCAAGATTAGTGTTAAACAATATTTTCATAATTTAGCGTTTAATAAAAAAATGTTGATCATGAAAAAGTTTAAATTATTCTCAATTTTATCATTGGTTTTTGTTTTAAATGTAGCTTCGATGTGTAGTGATGATAACGATTCTACTACTACCGCTGATCCTACACCAGTAATTAATACAGTCACTTCTGGAACATGGAGTATTACTTTATATGATGACAATGGAGTAGATGAAACTAATAATTATTCAAATTATATTTTCACTTTCAATTCAAACGGGGTTTTAACTGCTGCTAATTCAACAAACTATAGTGGAACTTGGTCTGTAACAGCAGATAATTCTGCAGATGATAATCCAGATAATGATTTAGATTTCAATATTTCTTTTACCACTCCTGCGCCAATTTCTTTCACTGATGATTTGACAGATGATTGGGAAATTGTTAGTTATACCGCTACTAAAATTGAATTAATTGATATTAGTGGAGGTAATGGGGGAACTGATTATTTAACTTTTGAAAAGAATTAGTTTATAATAAATACTAAAAAACCAGCTTTTGTAGCTGGTTTTTTTATAATAATAGCTTAACTATCTTTTAATAATACTAACAGCAGTTCCTGTTATAGTTACTATGACATAATTACTGGTTGTTAATTCAATATCCACATTAATCCCCACAACTGCATTGGCATTTAATTTTTCTGCATTTGATTTCAGTTGCTCAAAAGCTTGGTCTTTGATTTCAGAAACACTTTCGCTTATGCCTGCGTAATATTTTTGCATATTGAAAGTCATTTTCATTTTTTGCATATTTACTGCTGTTCCAGAGACAATACCTCTGTATTCTGCAATGCTAAAACCATCAATAGAATTGGTTGTTGTTAAGATCATGGCTTAATTTTTTATAAATTGATTTTTTTTAATTAGACTAACAGTATTCTATTTTGTTACATGTAAAGCCAATTCCATCTGAATTTAAAATTAAGTCAATTCATGATTCTGAAATTATAATTCAAGAAAACATTTTTTAAGTAAACTACTATTTTGCGACTTTATAACTTTATCTTATCTTTGCACTTCATTACACAAATTCAAAATTATGTTTGATAATTTAAGCGATAAGTTAGATAAAGCCCTACATCTGTTAAAAGGTCATGGTAAAATTACCGATGTAAATGTTGCCGATACTTTAAAAGAAGTACGTAGAGCATTATTAGATGCCGACGTTAACTTTAAAATTGCTAAAGATTTTACTACAAGAGTAAAGGAAAAAGCAATTGGTGAAAACGTATTAACTACGTTACAGCCAGGTCAGTTAATGGTGAAAATCGTTAAAGATGAATTGACCGAATTAATGGGTGGTGATGCTGCTGGAATTAATTTATCAGGAAACCCAACAGTGATTTTAATGTCGGGTTTACAAGGTTCTGGTAAAACTACTTTTTCTGGAAAATTAGCCAACTTTTTAAAAACTAAAAAGAACAAAAAACCTTTATTGGTAGCTTGTGATATCTATCGTCCTGCGGCAATTAATCAGTTGCATGTAGTAGGTGGACAAATTGGTGTTGAAGTTTATTCAGAACCAGAAAATAAAAATCCTGTTGAAATTGCTCAAAACGCTATCAAACATGCAAAAGCAAATGGTTTCAATGTTGTAATTGTTGATACCGCTGGTCGTTTAGCAGTTGATGAGGAAATGATGAACGAAATTGCAAATGTTCACAAAGCAATTGAACCACACGAAACTTTATTTGTTGTGGATGCGATGACAGGACAGGATGCCGTAAATACAGCAAAAGCTTTTAACGATAGATTAAATTTTGACGGAGTTATCTTAACGAAGTTAGATGGTGATACAAGAGGTGGAGCTGCGATTTCGATTAAATCGGTAGTAAACAAACCAATCAAATTCATCGGTACAGGTGAAAAAATGGAAGCTATCGACGTGTTTTATCCAAATCGTATGGCGGATAGAATCTTGGGAATGGGAGACGTTGTTTCCTTAGTAGAAAGAGCACAAGAGCAATACGACGAAGAAGAAGCAAGAAAATTACAGAAGAAAATCGCTAAAAACGAATTTGGTTTTGATGATTTCTTAGCGCAAATCCAACAAATCAAGAAAATGGGGAATATGAAAGACCTTGTTGGAATGATTCCTGGTGCAGGAAAAGCGTTGAAAGATGTTGAAATTGAAGATGATGCTTTTAAACATATTGAAGCAATTATTCAATCAATGACTCCTGATGAGAGAAGCAAGCCATCATTAATTGATGTGAAACGTAAAACTAGAATTGCGAAAGGTTCGGGAACAAAAATTGAGCAAGTCAATCAATTGATGAAACAGTTTGACCAAATGAGCAAAATGATGAAAATGATGCAAGGTGGTGGCGGAAAAAACTTAATGAAAGCCATGGCTGGAATGAAAGGCGGAATGCCAAGAATGTAAATTATACTTTAAGGTTTAAAGTTTCAAGTTATGAAAGTTTTAAACCTTAATTTTTTTTAAATATACTAACTATTAGTTTTGGGTAACACAACTTTAAACCTAAAACTTTAAACCTGATATAAAAAACATATGCAATTATTAGACGGAAAAAAAGTATCGGAAGATATTAAAAATGAAATCGCTGCTGAGGTAGCTCAAATGAAAGCTAATGGTGAAAAAGTTCCTCATTTAGCTGCAATTATTGTTGGTAATGACGGAGCGAGTTTGACGTATGTGGGAAGTAAAGTAAAATCGTGTGAACGAGTAGGTTTTGAATCAACATTGATTAAAATGCCTAGTACTACTTCTGAAACTGAATTGTTGAAAAAAATCAAAGAATTGAATGAGAATGACGATATTGATGGATTCATTGTTCAGTTACCTTTGCCAAAACAAATTGATACCCAAAAAATCATTGAAGCAATTGATCCAAGTAAAGATGTAGATGGTTTCCATCCAGAAAACTTTGGAAAAATGGCGTTAGATATGTCTACTTTTATTCCAGCAACGCCTTTTGGAATTTTAGAATTATTAGAACGATATAATGTTCCAACCGATGGTAAACATACGGTAGTAATTGGAAGAAGTCATATTGTAGGTCGTCCAATGGGAATTTTAATGGGAAGAAAAGGATTTCCTGGAAATTCAACAGTAACGGTTACACATAGTCACTCTAAAAATATCAACCAAATTACCTCACAAGCAGATATTATTATTTCAGCACTAGGAGTTCCTAACTTTTTAAAAGCTGAAATGGTAAAAGACGATGTAGTAGTAATTGATGTAGGTATTACAAGAGTTGAAGATGAAACCGCTGAAAAAGGCTATAGAATTGTAGGAGATGTAGATTTTGAAAATGTATCTAAAAAAGCTTCCTACATTACACCAGTTCCTGGTGGAGTAGGGCCAATGACCATTGCGATGTTGTTGAAAAATACACTTTTAGCAAGAGAGCAAAAAAGAAATAGATAATAAAATCACAAAGCCATTTCAAACGAAATGGCTTTGTGATTTTATAAATTTATCTCATTATTAAGCAGTCATAATTAATCCTTGAAGTGTTTTTATAATTCTCTTGCTACTTCCTTTATTGCATTGATGGTAAAGTCTAAATCGTCATACGTTAAAGCATCGGTAATAAACCATGTTTCATAAGCAGAAGGAGCTATGTAAACTCCTTTATTTAGTAATCCATGAAAGAACTTTTTAAAAGTTTCGTTATCGCCATTTTTAGCGGTTGCGAAATCATAAACTGGATTCGCATCAAAATGAACCGAAATCATTGAGCCTACTCTATTAATAGTATAAGCCAAATTAGCTTCGGTTAAAACTTTATGGATGCCGTTTTCTAAATAGGCTGTTTTTTCATCTAAACGTTTAAAAATACCTGCATCTGAATGTAAGGCTTTTAACATTTCTAATCCAGCAGCCATTGCTAATGGATTTCCAGATAATGTTCCTGCTTGGTAAACAGGTCCTAATGGTGCTAAGTAATTCATA
>JBILST010000285.1:0-2902 GCA_044371865.1 Flavobacterium sp. | reverse complement strand
GCTGTCATCGGACAACCATTAATTGACGAAGAAGGAATGGTGTATGCCGAAATTGATTTAGCAAAATGCATCCAACCAAAACAAATGCACGATATTTTAGGACATTACAATCGATTTGATATTTTCGATTTACGAGTAAATACAGCTCCAACTCGAAAAATTACGTTTATTGATAATCACGAAGAGTTTAATAAGAGATAATAGCCACGGATTATACGATTTACACGGATTAGAAAATATCAAATCCATTTTAATCCTTTAATCAGTGGCAGAAAAATAAAAAAAATGGAAGAAAACAACTATTCAGACGACCAATACGGAAGAGCACGCGTACAAGACTCTGACGAACTAAAAGCCTATTACAAAGAATTAGAAACCCTGGGAGCTGGCGCTTTATGGACAGTTGCTAATGACATCGAACCTTGGGAACCACGTTCATCATCGGTACCAATGTTATGGAAATATGATGATTTACGCGATTTGGTTTTAAAATCATCCGAATTAGTAACTCCTGAACAAGCGGGAAGACGCGTCGTATACTTGGTAAACGATAAACGCAAAGACGTTTCTGCAGCTGTGGGTTGGTTATACACCGGAATTCAAGTTACGCGTCCTGGTGAATTTACTTCGGCACATCGCCATCGTGCTTCTGCCCTACGCTTTATTATGGAAGGTGAAAAAGGATATACTGTGGTTGATGGCAATAAAATTATGCTAGAAGTTAACGATTTTGTCATTACTCCTAATTCTACATGGCACGAGCATGGCGTGGAAGAAGGTGGAAAAACCTGCATTTGGCAAGATGGTTTAGATATTCCATTAGTTAATGCTTTGGAGGCCAATGATTATGCGGTTTATGATGGCAAACAACCATTAACAGCACCATTAAACTTCTCTCCTATGACATATGGTTGTGCGGGATTAATTCCAGCGGATAAGACTTGGGACAAACCTTATTCTCCTCTATTCAAATATTCTTGGAAAAACGTGTATCCAGCCTTATTAGAAGCACAAAAAGTGAATGAAATCAATCCATTTGATGGCATTTTTATGCAATATTCAAATCCGTTAACTGGTGGACACGTAATGCAAACCATGGGTGCAGCCATGCAATTATTACCAGCAGGTTTCAAAGGGAAAGCTCACAAACATACAGGTTCATTCGTATATCAATGCGCGAAAGGAAAAGGCTACACCATCATCAACGGAAAACGTTTTGATTGGAAAGAAAGAGATATTTTCTGTGTTCCTAGTTGGGCTTGGCACGAACACCATAATTTATCCGAAACCGAAGATGCTTGTTTGTTCAATTTCAATGATCTACCTGTGATAGAAAAATTAGGATTATTCCAAGGAAGAGAATTAACAGAAAACAACGGACATCAATTGATATAGTACAGACAAGGCATTGCCTTGTCTCAACGTTTAAGCCTTTTAAAATAAATAATAAAATGAAATTACTAACTTACAAATGTACAGACGTTGCAATGCAACGTGTCAACAATGAGCCACGATTAGGCTTCATTCATAACAACCAAGTAATCGATATGGAGGATTTTGGAGAAATATCTAATTTCCCATTACCAAACGATATGTTGGAATTAATTGATATGGGATTTGAAATCATTGCTGAAATTACAGAAATGGTTGCGGAAACGCCTGAGAATTTATTCGAAGAAATCGCATACGAAATGAACGAAGTTACTATTTTAGCACCCATCGAAAAACCAAGAAAAAACATCATTGGAATTGGGTTAAATTACACAGAACATGTGGCAGAAAGTGCTCGCACTTTAGACACAACTGGAAAGTTGCCAACAAAACCAATCATCTTTTCAAAACCTCCAACAACGGTGACTGCTACAAATACTGAAATCATCAAAAATACGAAGCTAACTTCGCAATTGGATTGGGAATGTGAATTAGCAGTAATCATCTCAAAGAAAGGTAAATACGTACCTAAATCGGAAGCTTTAGATTATGTATTTGGATACACCGTAATTAACGATATCTCAGCACGTGATTGTCGTAGAGAAGGACAATGGATTGTTTCTAAAGGGCAAGATACATTCGCTCCAATGGGACCAGTTATCGTAACAAAAGACGAAATCGAAAACCCACACAACTTGAATTTATCCTTAAAAGTAAACGGACTTGAAAAACAAAATTCGAACACTAAATTAATGTTATTCAACATCAACGATTTGATTGAAGATTTGAGTACAGTTTTCACTCTAGAAGCTGGCGACATCATCGCAACGGGAACTCCAGCAGGCGTTGGAGCAGGTCGTGACCCACAAGAATGGATGCACGATGGCGATGTTGTAGAAGCAACTGTGGAAGGTATTGGAACCATAGTAAATACGATTAGAGAAATATAATAAAAGTATTCAGTCGCAGTTTTCAGTTTTCAGACTGTTAACTGTGACTGTAAACTAATAAAAAATAGGTTACAATGAAAAAACTGTTTTATTTTATACTCTTTACATCTCAATTAATTTTATCTCAAGAAGTTTTAAAAAATTCTTTTGACGATATCTATCAATCAAATGGATTAATTTATAGAAAAGGAACTAATGAATTATTCACTGGAACTATTGAATTCTATAAAAATGAGGAAGTCTTAAACAGAAAATTAGTTTATAATGAAGGTTATCTTGAATCTGATACATTTTTTCATAATAAACCTAATGAGTTAAAACCTTACTTTGAATTCATATACTATAAAGAAAAAACTAATCCAGATACTAAAGAATTCACTGTTGCAAGTAGAAAACAATACGACAAAAATGGTGTTTTGAGACATCACAATCAGTATTCTAAAAATGGAAAATTAGAAAAAAGGCAATATTTTACAAAAAATGGTAAAATTAGATCCCAAACAGAATATAAAGAAGGTGTG
>JBILST010000284.1:0-2910 GCA_044371865.1 Flavobacterium sp. | reverse complement strand
TCATATTTTGGTTTGAAACCATTTTCTACATCTACCCCAATTTCTCTCGAAGGCAAGTCGGCAATATGCCCATAACTCGACTCTACTTGGTACTCACTTCCTAGAAATTTTTCGATAGTTTTTGCCTTAGCTGGTGACTCAACGATTACTAAATTCTTTGCCATTTCACTTTTTGTTTGTTTGGCAAAAGTATAGGTTTTTTTTAAATTTTAACATCCCGAACTTTTTTTTACCTACAATTACCCTAAATATTGGCAAAATTACACCTATATATATAGGTGTAAAATCCATGTAAAACGGCTACTTAGAATCGGAAGAAAAAATAATTTAAAAATTTCATGTTAAACCTTTTCTGCCATCTTGTCAGATTTTAGATTTTAGTATTATCTTTGCAATCCGAAACTTCGGAATGATTTAAAGGAATCTTTGATATGGAAAAGGTAATTGATGAAAATAAACAAGGTCAGAGTTTAGTACTCGACCAAAAAGAAGGAAATACAAAAAAACTTTTTATAGAGAGTTATGGTTGCCAAATGAACTTTTCGGACAGCGAAATTGTGGCGTCTATTCTGTATGAAAACGGATATAATACGACTCAAAATCTTGAAGACGCAGATTTAGTTTTGGTAAACACTTGTTCTATTCGCGATAAAGCGGAACAAACGATACGTAAACGTTTAGAAAAATACAACGCAGTTAAGAAAATCAATCCAACGATGAAAGTTGGGGTTTTAGGTTGTATGGCGGAACGTTTGAAAAGTCAGTTTTTAGAGGAAGAAAAAATTGTAGACATGGTGGTTGGACCGGATGCTTACAAAGATTTACCGAATTTATTAGCCGAAGTTGAAGAAGGAAGAGATGCTATCAACGTAATCTTATCAAAAGAAGAAACGTATGGTGATATTTCGCCAGTTCGTTTAAACAGTAATGGAGTTAATGCTTTCGTTTCGATTACAAGAGGTTGCGACAATATGTGTACATTCTGCGTGGTTCCTTTTACACGTGGTCGTGAACGTAGTCGTGAACCACAAAGTATTATTGACGAAATTCAAGATTTATACGATAGAGGTTTCAAAGAGGTAACCTTGTTAGGTCAAAATGTAGACAGTTACCTTTGGTATGGTGGTGGTTTGAAAAAAGACTATGAGAAAGCTACTGAAATGCAAAAAGCGACTGCTGTTGATTTTGCGCAATTATTAGACAAATGCGCAACGTTGTTTCCAAAAATGCGTTTTAGATTCTCTACGTCAAATCCACAAGATATGCACGTTGAAGTGATTGAAACCATGGCAAAACACCATAATATTTGCAACTACATTCACTTACCTGTTCAAAGTGGAAGTACGAGAATTTTAAAAGAAATGAATCGTCAACACACCCGTGAAGAATACATGACGTTGATTGATAAAATATATAAAATTATTCCAGATATTTCTTTATCGCAAGATATGATTGCCGGTTTCCCAACAGAAACTGAAGAAGATCATCAAGACACCTTGAGTTTGATGGAATATGTGAAATATGATTTCGGATTCATGTTTGCGTATTCAGAACGTCCTGGAACATTAGCTGCTCGTAAAATGGAAGACGATGTGCCAGAAGAAGTAAAGAAAAGACGTTTAAATGAAATTATCGATTTACAACAAAGAATTGGTTTAGAAAGAACACAACGTTTCATTGGACAAGAAGTAGAAGTATTGATTGAGAAAGAGTCAAAACGTTCTGATGCACAATGGAGTGGAAGAAATTCACAAAATACCGTAGTGGTTTTCCCAAAAGAAAATTACAAGGTAGGCGAATTCGTACTAGTAAAAATCACAGATTGCACCGCTGCAACTTTAATTGGAGAAGCGGTTGGATATTCAGAATTAATGAATTAATTTTTTGTTTCAAGTTTCATGTTTGAAAGTTTCAAGTTAACTTTTAAACCTGAAACTTGAAACCTGAAACAAAATATATGGAATCAGTACAAGCTATAAAACAACGATTTGAAATTATTGGGAACGACCCAAAACTCAATCGTGCCGTGGAGAAAGCCATTCAGGTTGCCCCAACGGATATTTCGGTATTGGTAACAGGTGAAAGTGGTGTTGGAAAAGAAAGCATTCCAAAAATCATTCACTCGCTTTCGCACAGAAAACATGGAAAATACATTGCAGTAAACTGTGGAGCCATTCCAGAAGGAACGATTGATAGTGAACTTTTTGGTCACGAAAAAGGCTCGTTTACAGGCGCGACCAATACACGTGAAGGCTATTTTGAAGTAGCCGATGGTGGAACTATATTTTTAGATGAAGTTGGCGAATTACCCCTAACCACTCAAGTGCGTTTATTGCGTGTTTTAGAAAATGGTGAATTCATCAAAGTGGGTTCTTCGCAAGTTCAAAAAACGAATGTTAGAATCGTAGCGGCTACGAATGTAAATATGTTTGACGCCATTGAAAAAGGTAAATTCCGTGAAGATTTATTCTATCGATTGAGTACGGTTGACATTATGTTGCCACCGCTTCGTGAACGAAAAGAAGACATTCATTTATTGTTTCGAAAATTCGCATCAGATTTTGCTCACAAATACAAGATGCCTGCTATAAAATTGGATGACGATGCCGTTCAATTGTTGATAAAATATAGATGGAGCGGAAATATTCGTCAGCTACGAAATGTTGCCGAACAAATTTCGGTCCTAGAAACGAAGCGCGAAATTTCATTGCAAACGCTTCACTCCTATTTACCACAGGAAAATGCAAATTTACCTTCGGTAATTGGAACTAAAAAATCGGAAAGTGATTTTAGCAACGAAAGAGAAATTTTGTACAAAGTTCTTTTTGATATGAAAAGCGATTTGAACGATTTGAAAAAGCTTACGATGGAATTGATGCAAAACGGAAGTTCAAAAGTACAAGAAGCAAA
>JBILST010000283.1:0-2919 GCA_044371865.1 Flavobacterium sp. | reverse complement strand
AATTGAAGCTTTTGCATGTTTTTTAAAATTAGCAACTAAGCCAAAAATGGAAACAAGTCCTAAACCATAAAGTACTTTCATGAAAGTTTCGGCTAATTCTTCGTGTTCGTGAATAATGTCGTGTGAAATTCCTAATTCTTCAACAATTTCTTCGGCTCCTTCTCCTGTCATCATAGTAGCTTTTGCCATTAGCATACAAAAGATAAACATTACATAAGCCGTATTAACCAAAATGGTTTGCTTTTTAACAATACCAAAGGCTAAAATTCCTATTCCAAAGAATAATCCAATGATTGGAAAATGGTTAAAAACCATGTGTAAATGTGCGTCGTTCATAATTTCTATTTTTTTAATTGGTTACATCAAAAACACCTTTTGTTAATATTTTTGAATTTATATTTACGGTTTCATTCGGAACTATTTCAACAAATTCTTCGTTTTTTTCACCAATGGAAACCAATGTTTTTTTGAATACATAACTCCCTTTATTCTCTTTAAGTAAAAGCACAAAATATTTATTATTATCTGTAATTAAAGCATCTACTGGAATTCCAAACCCCTTTTTAGAATTGATTACAATTCCTGCTTCCACAAACATTCCAGATAGTAATTTTGATTTGTCTTTTGGATTTAAAGTTCCAAAAACAGAGATAGTTCTATCTTTACTTTCTATCGATTTTCCTACCAATTGTACTTTAGAGTTGAATTGTTCGTTACTAGCTTCTGGAATCGTAAAACTAATATTTTGTCCCTGTTTTACATGCAAAATGTCTTTTTCAAAAATGCTCAAATTCAAATGCAAATAATTAGTATCTACAATTTCTAAAATTACATCAGAGGGTGCCATGAACATCCCCACATTTGCATTCATCACAGTAATATCACCAGAAATAGGAGCCGAAATCGTAATTTGTGAAGTAAATTTTCCACGTTCTACATTGGCTGGATTGATGTTTAACAACAGTAATTTTTCACGCAAACCTTGATACATTCCTTTTGCTTGGCGGTATTCACTTTCAGCTTTTAAGTAGTTTTTTTGTGAGGTTATTTTTTCAGTATACAAGGTTTTCTGACGTTCAAATTCGGATTTTAAATAGTTGATTTGTTCTGCAACTTCTACATAATCCTTTTGTAAATCAAGATAATCGGTGTTTTCTAAAGTAATTAAAGCTTGTCCTTTTGCAACTTTATCGCCAACTAATAATTGGGTAGCTTTTACATAACCGCCTAAAAATGTGGTTACTTTAGCTCGATATTGTGGTGGCACATCTATTTTTCCTGATGATTTAATGGTAACATCAAAGTCTTGTTCAACTGGAGCACCAATTTCCATTTTTGAAGATTCAAATTGTGCTGCAGTAACCGTTATTAATCCGTCATCAACCACTTTTTCTTCAACAACTTCTTGTTTACATGAAAATAAAAGTGTTGCTATTGTTGCTATGTAAAATAATTTTTTCATCTCTAAATTATTGTAAATTAATATATTGTAAGTCTAATTGTGTTTTATTGTATTGGTTTACTGCGTCTAAATAGTCCACCTGAATTGTGGTCGCATTTTCTAAACTTTGTATGAATTGAAAAAAATCAATTTCACCGTGTTTGTAACTCATGTTAGCTACTTTAATAATCTCTTTAGATACTTTTTTTCCGTATTGATTATAATATTCAATTGCTTGGTTATATTGTTCTAATTCGCTGTTTTTCTGATTAATGTGCGCATCAATTTTAATTAATTCGTGCTCCTTTTGTTGTTCCCAAGCTTGGGATTCTAATTTAGCAACTTTTGATTTTGCAACATTCCCATTGAACAAAATTGGAACGGACAATCCTACTTGAAATCCATATAAAGATTGTGTAAGACCACTATTTCTACCTTGAAAATACTCAATATTTAAATCAGGTAACCAGTTTTGCTTTTGAAGATTTTGATTCGTTTTATATTTATTTGTAATGCTTTCTAAATAAGAACCATACAATTCTTTACTTGAAGTATTAGCTACTGAAATTATTGGCTTAATTTCATTCGTTTGTATACTAATTTTTTCTTCGGATTGAATCAAAGCTTGTAATAATTCAAATTGGGCATTTTTCTCTTTATTTAGTTGTGAAAGCTTAGTGGTAATTTGTCTAAATTTGGCTTCAGCGGTAATTTTTTCTAAGTAATTAGTTTCTCCTAACTCAAATCGTCTGTCACTAGCTTTTGAGAAATTTTGGTACAAACTATCTAAATAGCGATATAATTTTTCTTGGTGTTGCAAATACACAATTTGATGATAGACTTTAGAAACTTCTAATTTTAATTTATTTTTTTGCAATTCAAAAGAAGCCTTTTGACTTTCTAATTCAGCTTTATACACTTTACTCTGAGCCCCATAAACCGTTGGAAAAGCAAACGATTGTTGCACTCCAAATACTTTTAAAGGTTGGTTGTTTAAAGCTAAATTATTTTGGTCATAACTATAATACACATTGGTTTTATCAAATGAATAAGCTGTTTTAATGTTAGCGTTGGCTTTATCTATTTGTAATTGCCCTGCTTTGATCAATTTATTATTTTGTAGTGCTTTAGCCATTATTGAATCTAATTCAGCAGTATTTTCTTGTGCAAAACCAAAGCTAGTTCCAAATAAGAATAACAAAATATAAGTTCCACTGACATGTTTTTTGAATTTTGGTTTTTTAAATTCTTTCTCATCAAAAATTTTGAACAAAATAGGTAAAACAATCATGGTTAAAAGTGTAGCCGTAAACAATCCACCAATAACTACTGTGGCTAATGGTCTTTGTACCTCTGCTCCTGCTCCTGATGAAATAGCCATAGGTAAAAATCCTAAAGCAGCAGCCGCAGCAGTTAATAAAACTGGTCGAAGTCTATCGGTGGTTCCTTTTAAAATAAGTTCGTTCATATCTTTCATA
>JBILST010000070.1:0-9975 GCA_044371865.1 Flavobacterium sp. | reverse complement strand
GAAGTTCATAAAAGTGGTTGTGAATTGCGAAACATCCCCCTAACCCCCTTCAAAGGGGGAATACTTTGTGGGAAATATTTGTTTGTTTGAATAATGAAGCTTTATACTATATATAAAAGTATCTCGGGTTGTGTGGAGTTTTACTCAGAGTCACACAGAATTATTTTAATATGGAGTGGTGTTTAGTGAGTTACACAGAGTCCGAAGTTTCATACGTTGCACTTATTTGGATTGGGGCTTAACTGCGTTAAGCAGTAGCCTGCTGCGCAGGAGATTCCTATTCTGCGGAATGACAACTCGCGGTGCGAGCCAGTGGGATGGTTATCTGGAACACCACACGTCTTGATTAGCCCCGATGGGAGTGGAAATCCTTTTTCTTTTTTGTTGTCTTCAAGTAACTCGGGCAATAAAAAAGAAAAAGATTGTAGCGGACAGCGGGACCAGAAGTCTTTATGGAATTAAAACATGTGCTTCTAAAAAAATTATTCTTTAGGCTCAGTTTTTGGCTGAAGTTTAATTTTATTAATCCAGTGTTCGTTTAACTTATCAAAATCGATGGTTTTTTTAGCTTCTTGCTTGGTGAGCTGTCCTTGATTGAAAGCGGCATTTAAAATACCTTCTATATGGTAGTCTTCTTTTATTTCGAAAGGTTTGTACTCGGTTTTAAGGTTGATATCAAATAAATAGGCGGTTGAATTTGCCCAAAAGGCTTTCCAACTACTTTTATACTCCTTAATTAAATCGAAAGTGGTGCTTCCGGTTTGGCGGTAAATTAATTTAACTAGGATTTGACCGTCTTTTCGGGATAGTTTTTTTAAACGCGGTTCAAATTCTTCCTCTAAGTATTTTTCTACAATTTTAAAGTATTTCTTTTTTTCGCGATTGGTTTTTAGTTTTGCCATTGTGGCATTTAACTGTGTTAACTTATCAGCCGTCATTTTTGCATACGGATATACTTTAAAGATTCTTCTCTTTAATATTAACTTGGCTTTTTTATCTTCGCTTGTAGTATAAACGTTATCGGGTGTGAAAATAATTTCTTTTAATTCGATAGAATATATGATTGACGAATCTTGTTGCGTCATCTTTAACGTGTCGGTTTCAGTTTGAGCAAAAGAAAAAGTAGTAATGAATAGGCAGAAACTACTAAAAAATAACTTATACATAATATTTGTGTTTATACTTTTAAACTCATAGCAAAAAGTAAACCAAAATTATCGAAATAATATGAAACTCTAATTACTTATTTCTATTTTAGCAAAAAATTATAGTTAACATGAGTACAAAATCGATATTAAAGAAGTCGTCGATGACTTTTTTAGAAAATTATTTGAATAATGCCTCTCCAACTGGTTATGAAGCGGAAGGGCAAAAAATTTGGATGGATTATTTAAAACCGTATGTAGATACTTTTATTACCGATACCTACGGAAGTGCTGTGGGAGTTATTAATCCAGATGCTCCTTATAAAGTAGTGATTGAAGGGCATGCGGATGAAATTTCGTGGTATGTGAATTATATTACCGATGACGGATTAATCTATGTGATTAGAAATGGCGGAAGTGATCACATGATTGCACCATCGAAACGTGTGAACATTCATACCAAAAAAGGAATTGTTCGTGGTGTTTTTGGTTGGCCAGCAATTCATACGAGAGGAAGAAACGGAAAAGCTGAAGAATCAGCAAAAATTGAAAACATATTTATTGATTGTGGTTGCTCTACGAAAGCCGAAGTGGAAGAACTAGGCGTTCATGTAGGTTGTGTGATTACATATCCTGACAATTTTGAGATTTTAAACAACGATAAATTTGTGTGTAGAGCCATTGATAACCGCATGGGTGGTTTTATGATTGCCGAAGTAGCGCGTTTATTAAAGGAAAACAAAAAGAAATTACCTTTTGGATTGTACATTGTGAACTCGGTGCAAGAGGAAATTGGTTTGCGTGGTGCCGAAATGATTACCCAACGCATTAAACCAAACGTTGCTATAGTAACCGATGTTTGCCATGATACCACTACCCCAATGATTGACAAAAAAATTGAAGGGGATTTAAAAATGGGACGCGGACCAGTTATTGCGTATGCTCCTGCGACACAAAACGTTTTACGTGAAATGATTGTTGACACGGCTGTGGAAAACAAAATACCTTTCCAACGCCATGCGACTTCTAGAGTTACCGGAACCGATACCGATGCTTTTGCTTATAGCAATGGTGGTGTTGCCTCGGCTTTGATTTCGTTACCGTTGCGTTATATGCACACAACCGTAGAAATGGTTCACCGCGACGACGTAGAAAACGTAATTAAACTAATTTACGAAAGTTTGTTGAAAATAGAGAATAACGAAACGTTTAGTTATTTTAAGTAAAAAAATGTAAATTCGAACGAAGCGAGAACCGTTTTTAGACCTAAAACCTAAAGTCCTCATGTATTTGAGGACTTTTTTTTGCCCTTTTTTGAAATTTTAACACAAACTGCAGAAAAACTACAGCAATTTATTTTCAAGAGTTTCGTTAATTTGTTCTAACCATTAAACAAAAAATTAAATATCACTAATTTACATTATCATGAAAAAAATAATCTTATTAATTCTTCTTAGCATTAATTATTTTACATTTTCTCAGAATAATAAGCAACCAGAATTACCATTTATAGAAGTAACTGGAACTGCCAAAAGAGAAATAGAACCTAATTTAATCTACATATCTATAACATTAACCGAGAAATCTATTGATAACAAAAAATTTTCAATAGAAGCTCAAGAAAAAGAATTACAAAAAATACTAGTTGAATTAAACATTCCATTTTCAAAATTAACTTTAGCTGACTATAACTCGACAATATTAACCGTAAAAAGAAAAGAAATAGGATTCAAACAAAGCAAACAATTTATTTTGATATTAGAAACAGCAAAACAAGTTTCAGATTTATTTGAGAAATTATTTAATGCAAACTTAAAAGAAGCTGATGTATTTAAAATTGACCATACTGATATTGTGAAATTCAACAAAGAAGTTAGAATCGAAGCAATCAAAGCTGCTAAAGACAAAGCGGAATATATAACCAATGCTGTAGGTAATAAAATTGACAAGCCTCTTGAAATTATTGAACTAGGCGCAACAGATATGAATTATTATCGTGGAAACTTAAATACTTTTTATTCACAAAATGTTGAAGTAAATTCGTCCAGCAGTGAATTTAAAAAAATATTAATTACTTTTTCTTTTAAAGTTAAATATCAAATTCAATAATTGTTCCGACATATCAAATAACTCAAAAAAAAAAAGAATTCATCACATAACACAAAAAATCCCGCATTTCGCGGGATTTTCTTTTATCTTCTTTTACGAGCGTCGTTGACCTCTTTTATAATTTCTTCTGATTTAAAAATTGAAAAGTTTAATTATAGGAATTTGTAAAAGAATTATTATTTTTATTGACTGCAAAACTGAAGCAAGTTTTGTGTAAAAGTATCAGACAATGTTTGTCTACTAAACCTCTTCATTACAAAATTGAAACATGAAAAAAACAATCTTTACGCTTTTAACCTTTACAATGGCAATCTTGTCATTTGGACAAAACAACTATAATAGTCAACTTATTAAACTTGGCAAAAGTTATAAAGATTATATGTTTCGAAATGAACCTAACAAAGAATTTATAAAAGACCTAAAAGTTAATATTCCTGAAAATTTAAAAATAGCAAACGATTTTATCATTCAAACCATAACAACAAAAAACAAAATACTAAGCCAACCTTACATCTCAAGACCTGATGATACTATTTTAAAACAAATTTTCATTATCCAAGAAATCAATCAAAATTTCAGAAGAGAAAATCAAATCGATAATAACAAATTGATTGATAGTTTGCAATCAAAAGAAATTCTAACTTACGAACTAGTTGACAATTACTACGATATGTTATTTACTTCCGTAGGGAACAAAAACCAACCTTTCAATTTTTCTAAAACCGATTTTAAACTGAACAGTTATAATTTAAAAGACGAAACTGAAAAAGGGATTTTCTTCTTACAATGCATGAATTATTGTGGGACTTCTATTTGGGGTTATATTAATATTGCAAAACCTGCCAACACGAAAACTGCGATGGAATACATTAATAAATATCCAAAATTTAATGGTCAACACTATTATCAATACACTGATTTTTATTTCACAGATTTTGAAATGCTAATTATAACAGATAATGGAAAAGAAAGTTACAAAGGGTATTACATAAATAAATATTATGAAACTTTATTAAACCATTTGTTTTGCTTAATCAAGGAAGAAAGCACAGAAAAAGAGAAAAATGATTTATTACTTGGTTCTATATTAAAAGAGAGTAATCTCTATAATTACACAAAATTAAAAGATACATTAGTAAAAATTTTTGAAACAAGTAGAAGAGATTAATTATGAATTACCTTTAGAATAAACTAAATTAATAAAAAACTATGCTAGAAATCTTAACCATGTTAGTTCCATTAATTTTAATCTTAATAGGTTTAGTCATACTTCTAGACTTGTATGTATTGATTCGTAAATATTTGAAACTAAAAATCGAAAAATTAAAAAAAGAAAATTAATTTAAAAACAAAAAAAATCCCGCATTTCGCGGGATTTCCTATCTTATCTATTCTCTAAATAACTCAAAACGTTTTTCTCAATTCGCTCGTTGATATTAGAAATATCCGCTTTTACAAATTGATCTCCAATGATGTTTTCGAATAATTCAATGTAACGTTCTGAAACTGTTTCGATGTATTCATCGGTCATGTTTGGAATTTGTTGTCCTTCTTTTCCTTGGAACCCGTTTTCAATTAACCAACGACGCACGAACTCCTTTGACAATTGTTTTTGTTCTTCGTTGTTGTTTTGTCTTTCTTGGTAGCCTTCAGCGTAGAAATAACGTGAAGAATCGGGTGTGTGGATTTCGTCGATTAATACGATTTGTCCGTCTTTTGTTTTTCCGAATTCGTATTTGGTGTCTACTAAAATTAAACCACGAGACGCTGCAATTTCAGTTCCTCTTTGGTATAAAGCTCTTGTGTATTTTTCTAAAATTAGGTAATCTTCTTCGGTAACAATTCCGTTAGCTAAAATAGCTTCGCGCGAAATGTCTTCGTCGTGCGAACCGTTATCTGCTTTGGTTGTAGGCGTGATGATTGGTGTTGGGAATTTATCGTTTTCTTTTAAACCTTCTGGCATTTCCACACCACAAAGGATTCTTCTTCCTGCTGCATATTCACGCGCTGCATGTCCTGACAAATAACCACGAATTACCATTTCTACTTTAAACGGCTCACATAAATGTCCTACCGCCACGTTTGGATCTGGTGTTGCTACTAACCAATTTGGTACAATATCAGACGTTAATTCCATGAATTTAGTCGCAATTTGATTTAGAATTTGTCCTTTGTAAGGAATTCCTTTAGGCAAAACCACATCAAATGCCGAAAGACGATCGGTAGCCACCATCACTAATAAGTCATCGTTGATATTGTAAACTTCTCTAACTTTTCCACGGTAAACCGATTTTTGACCTGGGAAATTGAAATTGGTAGTCGTAATTGTATTCATTATGCTGTGTTGTTGTTTGTGTGGTGCAAAAGTAAACTATTTATTTTCTTTCAAAAAAGATTTCATAAAAAAAGAGCGTATCTAAAAGTACCATTTTGTCATTCCGAATTTAGTTCGGAATCTATAAATTGTTGTAATCAATTATTTTAGAAGCTGAAACGAGTTCAGCTTGACAAGACTTAGGTTTTTAGATATGCTCTTTTTACTTTTTAAAAACTTTTTCAATTTGCAATTCAACTTTTTGATGATTTTCTTCATTCAAAAAAATAAAATTATCCAGTATTCTCAATTCTTTAACAAATTCTAAGTTTTCATTTTTGCTTTTAAAGTATTCAAACTCATCGAAGAATTTGATTCTATAATTAGTTAATGAAACATCTCCATTTGGACCTCCAGAAATTTTATCTGCATCAAAATCATCTTGTCCATCATCTTCCCAATTGCAAAGTGAACAAATTTCCCAACTACATCTTTGTTCAAGTGTTAAATAACCACAAGCAGGACAAGTATTCGCAATTTCAAAATCAATATCTTTTCTGTAATTACAACCTTTGATTTTGGAAAAAAGATTATTAAAATAATGTCTCCTTTTTAAAATAAGTTCCAATTTAGTCTGATTTTCCATTAATTCTCATTGGATATGTACTGATTCCTTATTTCTAATCATTATTCTCAATACTCTTATACGCATCAATAATTTTCTTCACTAATCTGTGACGTACGATGTCTTTGTCATCTAGATAAATGATTCCCACACCTTCTACATCTTTCAAAATTAGAATGGCTTCTTTCAATCCCGAAATAGTTCTACGTTGCAAATCTACCTGACCTGGGTCGCCTGTAATCATGAATTTAGCATTTTTTCCCATACGTGTTAAGAACATTTTCATTTGGGAATGCGTGGTATTTTGCGCTTCATCTAAAATTACAAACGCATTATCTAACGTTCGACCTCGCATAAAAGCCAATGGTGCAATTTGAATAATTCCTTTTAAAATATAATCTTCTAAGGTTTGTGGTGGCAACATATCGCGTAATGCATCGTATAAAGGTTGCATGTACGGATCTAGTTTTTCCTTCATATCACCAGGCAGAAAACCTAAATTTTCCCCTGCTTCTACTGCTGGACGCGTTAAAATAATTCGTTTGACTTGTTTTTCTTTCAACGCTTTCACTGCCATTGCCACTCCAGTGTAGGTTTTTCCTGTTCCGGCGGGACCAATAGCAAACACCATGTCATTTTTATGAATAGTATCCACCAGTTTTTGTTGGTTAGGTGTCATCGCTTTGATAAGCTTTCCTCCTATTCCATGCACTAAAATCTTATCGCGATCGTGCATGTGTTCCGCATCGTGTTGATGACTGGTTTCTAAAACTCTCAAGATAACATTATCATCAATACTATTATACCTCGTAAAATGATGCATCAATCGTCTAAAGCGATTTTCAAACTCATCCAAGATTTCAGGCTCACCATACGCTTTAAGAGTAGTTCCTCGTGCTACAATTTTAAGTTTTGGATAATACTTCTTAATGGTTTCAAGATGAGCATCTTGCGCACCCCAAAATTCTTTTGGAGCAATGTCGACTAATTCAATGATTCTTTCGTTCAAAGGCTTTGTTTTTTTAATTATTTTTGAAACGCTAAAATTATAGTAGCTTTGCAATCAAATTTAGTAAAAACTACTGTTGTATTTCAAATAAGTTATAAACAAAAAAATGTCAATAATTACGCTAATTACCGATTTTGGACACAAAGACTACTTCGTAGGCGCTTTGAAAGGCAAAATTCTGTCGGAACAAAAAGAGGCGGTGATTGTTGATATTTCGCACGAAATTGACTTATTCAACACATTAGAAGCAAGTTACTGCATTGAAGCAGCGTATTCTAATTTCCCAAAAGGCACCATACATATTATTGGAGTCGATAGCGAACGCGTGGGAGATACCCAACATATTGCAATGCAATGGGACGATCATTACTTTATTTGTGCCGACAATGGCATCTTGAATACCTTGATACAGAAGAAAATCCCTCAGAAAATTGTAGCCATTACTATTCACGATAGATTGAATACTGATGTGAGTGATATGGCTGTTTTTGCAGCTGTGGCTTGTCATATTTCTAGAGGCGGTTTATTAAACGTTATTGGTAAAGAAATTAAATCCTTAAAAGAGGTAAGTGTATTGACTTCTTCGATTTCTGATGACTTATCCGAAATAAAAGGACAAATCGTATATATCGATTCGTTTGGAAATTGCGTTACTAATATTTCTCACAAACAGTTTAATGAAACGATTCGAGGAAGAAAATTTGAAATTAGTATTAAAAATAAAAAAATAACTCGTTTGCACCGAAGCTATTCTGATTTTCCAGTTTCCGATACTAAACAGCTCAAGGATTTAGAAGGTGACTTCTTAGGTTTGTTTAACGAAAATGGGTATTTAGAAATTGCTATTTATAAAAGTAATCCTAAAACGGTTGGCTCAGCCTCTACTTTGTTAGGCTTGCATTTTAGAGATAGTATTTCGGTAAAATTTAAATAAAACAAAAGTATGTTCATAAGAATTGTAAAAATGCGTTTTCACGAAGATAAAATAGAAGCTTTTTTAAATAATTTTGAAGAAGTGAAACACCACATACGAAATTTCGAAGGAAACCGTTTCTTAGAATTGTATCAAGACAAAAACGACAAGCGAATTTTCTTTACTTATAGCTACTGGGAAAACGAAGAAGCGTTAGAGAAGTATAGAAAATCGGCTTTGTTTGATGGCGTTTGGACCTACACCAAAACTTTATTCAGTGATAAACCAGAAGCTTGGAGTGTTGATAGATTGGTGACATTAAATTAGAATTTAGAATTTTGAAGTTGGAGTTTAGAATTAAAAAACTTGAAACCTGAAACAAACAATAAAAAATGAAAGCATTATTATTACGAGAAATAAAATCCTTTTTTGGTTCGCCGATTGGATATTTAGTCATCGGGATTTTTCTTTTACTCAACGGATTATTTCTTTGGGTTTTTGAAGGCGAATTCAACATTTTAAACTCGGGTTTTGCCGATATGAGTCCGTTTTTCAAATTGGCACCATGGATTTTAATTTTCTTAATTCCTGCCGTAACGATGCGCAGTTTTTCGGATGAGAAAAAACAAGGAACGATTGAGTTGTTGTTTACCAAACCTCTTTCGAATTGGGATATCGTAAACGGAAAATTCTTAGGCGCTTTAGTTTTAATCATTTTAGCGATTGTTCCAACAATTATTTATGTTTTGACGATTTCGCATTTTGGAAATCCGCAAGGCAATATTGATATGGGAAGTACGCTAGGTTCGTATTTCGGATTGTTGTTCTTAATTGCGGCTTATACGGCGATTGGAATTTTTGCTTCTACATTATCGGATAATCAAATTGTGGCATTTATAATTGCCGTTTTTTGTTGTTTCTTTTTCTATTTCGGATTTGATGGCATTGCATCGTTCCTTGGAAATTACAGTTCAATGTTTGCTGCTTTAGGAATGGATTATCACTTTAAAAGTATGAGTCGCGGGGTATTAGATACACGTGATATAGTGTATTTTGTGAGTGTGACGTTTTTATTTTTATCGGCAACGGTTTATCAACTTAAATCTTTGAAATGGTAATGGCAGCCAATAAATCACAAGCTTTAAAGCAATTAGGAATTGTATTTTTAGCCATCATCGTTATCAATTTAATCAGCAACTTCTTTTTCAAACGTTTCGACTTAACACAAGACAAACGCTATACCTTATCGGAAACGACTTTAAACATAATAAAAGATGTAGAAGGTCCTTTGTATATTGAAGTGTATTTAGAAGGGAACTTTCCACCCGAATTCAAGCGTTTACAAAACGAAACCAAACAACTTTTAGAGGAATTTACGGCTTATAATTCGAACATTATTTTCAACTTCAAAAATCCGATTGAAAAAGAGGAAACGCGAGTAGAAAAAATGAAAGAATTCTACGCGAAGGGCATGCAACCACTGAGCATCACTGTGGAAGATAAAGGAAAGCAATCGCAAGAAGTGGTTTTCCCATGGGCGCAAGCAACGTATGGCGATAAATTCACGAAAGTAGCTTTATTGAAAAACTTAATGGGAGCTTCAACGGAACAAAAAGTGATTAGTTCGGTGCAGCATTTGGAATTTGGTTTTGCGGAAGCTATCAATAAAATTTCGAAAGAAAAACAAAAGAAAATCGCTGTAATTAAAGGGAATGGTGAGCTTCAAGATGCTTTTATTGCTGATTTTGTTAGATCTACTAGAGAAAGTTATTACATAGGTACATTTACTTTAGATTCGGTAGCCAAACAACCGACTCAGACTTTAGAAGCACTTAAAAAATACGATTTAGCCGTAATTGC
>JBILST010000282.1:0-2934 GCA_044371865.1 Flavobacterium sp. | reverse complement strand
TGCGCGTAATTCTTTTATTGCATTTGTTGTGGCGGTATTACAGGCTACAATGATAATCTTACAATTTAGTTCAAGTAAAAGCTCTGTGTTTTTACAGCTCAGTGCAATAATTTCTTCTTTCGATTTTAATCCGTAGGGAGCATTCTTACTATCTGCTAGGTAAATAGTGTTTTCATTTGGTAATAGCGCATGAACTTCCTTCCAAATAGAAGTTCCACCAATTCCAGAATCAAACAATCCTATGGCATTTTCTTGTTTCATATAAACAAAAATAAAAAAAACTGCTCAATCTAAGTTAAGATTGAGCAGTTTTTAATTTTTTTGGTAAAAATAATTAGAAACCTAATGATTTTTTTACATCAGCTAATATGTCTGTTCCGTCAGCCACTAATAAACCACTTCCAGTTGTAGCATCTAAAACATAGTTAAAACCTTTTTCTTTTGCTACTTTTTGAATAGCTTTTTGAGCTTTCTCCATGATTGGTTTATATAAGTCCATTTCTTTTTGACCTAATTCTTTTTGAGCTGTTTGCTGAAATTGTTGGATTCTAGTTCCCATATCTTGCATTTCTTTAGAACGAGTTTCGTTTAATGCTTCACCAGCAGTTGGAGCTTCTTGTTCGTATTTTTGCAATTTTGTTTGGTATTCAGCTACCATATTTTTGTAATCTTTATCATAAGTCTCTTGAATTTTTTTCATTTGATCTTGTGCTACTTTCATTTCTGGCATTGAAGTCATTAATGCCTGTAAGTCAACATGAGCAACTTTAGTTTGTGCCGAAACTTGTGTTCCAATGAATAAGATGATTGCGATTGCTACTGTTTTTAAATGTTTCATTTTTAATTTTAAAATTTAAGTTATTTAATTTTTATTCTCTGTTTCTGTTTTTTGTTCTTTTGCTTTTTTAGCAGCTTCTTTATCTTCAGCTATTTTTTTCTTTTTATCTTCTATCGCTTTTTTGCGTTCTGCTAATTTTTTATTTCTTTCCTCAACTGCTTTTTGTTTTATTTCAGCAGCTGTGGGTTTCTTTTCAGTTGTTTCTTTAATTTCTGGTTCTTTAGTTTCTTTTTTGTCTTGCGGTTCTTCTACAGGATCTTTTTCAATTACTGTGCCATTTTTTTTCGCGTCACGCTCTTCCTGCAATTTTTTCTTCTTTGCAATGGCATCAACTTTCTTTTGTTCATTAGCTAATTTGCGTTCTTCAATTAATTTTTCTCTAGCCGCTTTCTTTTCTTCTAAGATTCTTTGTCTTTCTGTAAATGCAGGATTTTCTTCAACACCTTCTTCTAACGCTTCTTTAGCTTCTAATGCTTTTAGTTGTTTTTTAGACATTTCTTCTCTTTTTTGAGAAGCAGTAAGTTTTTTTACAACATAATCACTAATATCATATTTTTGAGCGGCAAATAACATGGTTAAATCAGATGATTTATCAAAAATAAAATCATATTTTCTTTGTTCAGCTACGTCTTGTACGATGGTAAAAATCTGATCTTGAATAGGTTTAATTAATACAGATTTTTGTATAATTAAATCGCCTTTAGGTCCAAATCTTTTTTCTTGATAATCTAGAAGTTCTTTTTCTAAATACGTTATTTCTTCTTCTCTTTCCTCAATTAATTCTTTGGTTAATAAAACTCTTTCAGTTTTTAAAGCATCTTTTAACTTTGCAATTTCTGTTTTTTTTACTTCAATTTCTTGCTTCCACTTTTGAGCTTTTTGCTCTAATTGATTATTTGCTTCTGCATAATCCGGAACTTTTTCTAAGATATATTCCATATCTATATAGCCAATTTTAACTCCTTTAGCGGTTTGCGCGTTAGAAGATAAAGAGATTAAAGCAAGTATTAATAATAGTTTTTTCATTTTAAATTTCATTTTGTTTAGCGGTCGAATCTGTTTAGATTCTACTTTATATATGTCAAACGTAATAAGTAATAAAATATTTTTACGAATTTAACAAAAAAGTACTAACAAACCTTAAAATTGTTGTCCAATAATAAAGTGTGTTTGCCAACCACTTTTTACAGTTTCCCCTGGCACAGCATCAAATCCATGTGCAAAATCAATTCCTAATAAACCAAATGCTGGCATGAAAACTCTAATTCCAACTCCTGCCGAACGTTGTAATTTAAAAGGATTGTATTGTTTAAAGGTATCAAATGCTGCTCCCGCTTCTAAGAAACTTAACGCGTAAATAGAAGCAGACTGATTCATCGTAATTGGATATCTTAGTTCTGCAGAAAATTTATTATAAATTGTTCCACCATCCTGAGAAGATAATGAATTATTTGGATAACCTCTTAATTGTATAACTTCTCTACCGTCTAATGAGAAGTTCGCTAAGCCATCTCCTCCAAGGAAAAATCGCTCAAATGGAACTAATCCTCTATCAGAGTTGTAAGCTCCCATAAAACCAAATTCAGCATTTGTTCGAAGCACAAGTTTTTCGTATATTCGGTTATAGTTGTCTGCTTTAAATTTAATTTTATAGTATTCTAACCAATTGAATTTTTCCTGATCTACTTTTCCTCTATCTACTGCAGCATCTGCTGGGTCAGCAACGGGATAGCCTTCGCTATTTAAATAACTGCCAGCAGGATAATTGGAACCATCTGGAGCTTCTCCTGCTGCCGTTGCTCTTACTTTATTTTCTGCTAAATTTTCTAAATTAGCATAGTCAATGCCGTTGAATAGAGAATATGGTAAAGTAAACTTACCTGAAATACTGAATTCAGATCCCACTGTTGGGAAAATAGGATTCACACCTTTACTATTTCTTGATAAACCAATAGTGTAAGCTAAATTTCTAGAAGCACCATCACCAAAAGTAAATAATCCAGTATTATAGTTATTCAAATCATAATATTGGAATGATAACGACTGTGATAATACAAAATAATCGTCTGGCACAGTAAGTCTTTTTGCTAAACCAA
>JBILST010000069.1:0-10020 GCA_044371865.1 Flavobacterium sp. | reverse complement strand
CCTTATTTAGATCAAGAAATTGCAACATTAATTGTTGTGATGGTTTACTCTATTTTAAGAATAAGCTTTACTAAACTTGTTCGCAAATATGCCAATTTAAACGAAATATTAGAACATCGTACCAATCTAGTAATCAAATACATCAATTTATTATTAGGTGTTTTAGCTTTCATTTCTATTGTAATTATTTGGGGAGTTAAAAAAGATCAAATTTTATTGTTTATCTCTTCCGTTTTTGCTGTGGTAGGTGTTGCATCTTTTGCACAATGGTCTATTTTAAGCAACATTACGGCAGGAATAATTATCTTCTTTTCATATCCTTTTAAAATTGGAGACAAAATCAAAATTCACGACAAAGATTTTCCTGTAGATGGTGAAATTGAAGACATCAAAGCTTTTTATATCATTTTAAAATCTTCAGACGGTGAAATGATAACTTATCCCAACAATTTATTGATGCAAAAAGGCATTTCGGTACTGAAAAACAATTCGGATGAAAGAGAATTTTTTGATTAAAACAATTACAAAATAATGTTAAAAAGGAAGCAATTAAAACTTCCTTTTTTTTATTTCCTTATTTTTGAAACAAATCAATAAAAATGAACAGAAGCTTTACTTCAATATTTATATTTTTAATTTCAATCATAACATTTGCACAAGCCCCACAAAAACTAAGTTCCGTTGAAATTTACGAGCAAGTTCAAAAGCTAAATTTCTTAGGCAAAGTATTGTATGTTGCAGCGCATCCAGATGATGAAAACACTAAATTAATTACCTATTTTTCAAATCATTATCACGCACAAACAGCCTATTTATCATTAACTCGTGGCGATGGCGGTCAAAATTTAATCGGCACAGAATTAAGAGAAAAATTAGGCGCCATTAGAACACAAGAATTGCTAGCCGCTAGAAGAATTGATGGAGGCGAACAGTTTTTTACGCGCGCTAATGATTTCGGATTTTCTAAAGAACCAAATGAAACGTTTGCTATTTGGAATAAAAATGAGGTAATGGAAGACGTTATTCAAGTAATTGAAACCTTTCGTCCAGACATTATTGTGAATCGTTTTAGCCATAACACGCCTGGAACAACACACGGACACCATACGGCTTCGGCTATGTTGAGTTTGGAAGCCTATGATTTAGTAAAACACCAACCAAAACGAATATTTTTCAACACTTCATGGTGGTTTTACGGAAGCCAAGAAGCGTTTGATGCTGCCGATAAATCAAATTTATTAGCTATAAATTCAAACGTTTATTATCCGTTAAAAGGAAAAAGTAACAACGAAATCGCGGCTTTAAGCAGAAGTCAGCACAAATGTCAAGGCTTTGGAACTTTAGGAAGTCGTGGCGACGAAACCGAATATTTAGAGCTACTAAAAGGTAATTTACCAAGCAACACCAACCTTTTTGAAGGAATTGATACATCTTGGAATCGAGTAAAAGGCGGCAATGAAATTGGAAAATTACTGTACGAAATAGAGAAAAATTTCAACTTTGGAAATCCATCGGTACATATTCCAAATTTAATCAAAGCGTATGATTTGATTCAAAAATTGGAAGATTCCCATTGGAAAGAAATTAAATCCAAACAAATTATCAAAATTATTGAAGGGTGTAGTGGTTTGTTTATGGAAGCGCTTGCCGATACAGAGACAATTACAAAAGACAGTAAATTTAATCTGCAATTGGAAGTAATTAATCGCAGTCAGTCAAATGTGAAATTAATTTCGGTTAACGCTCTAAATATCAAAAGCGAAATTCAAGACAAACCTTTAAAAAACAACGAAAAAGTAAGTTTTCAATTCAAAGATGTTGTGGTTGGAAATGCCGTTGATTATTCAAATCTATTTTGGTTAAAAGAACAACAAACTGAAGGAATGTATCAGGTTTCAGATAAATCGATTCGAATTTTACCCGAAGTTTCGACTTCCTTTCCGGTGATTTTTACGATTGAAATTGAAGGAAAAACAATCGAATTTGTAAAGAACATTTGTTATAAATTCAATAATCCAGACGATGGTGAAACATATGTTCCCTTCACTATTCTTCCTGAATTCACTTCAACTATTGAATCAAAAGTTTTAATCTTTAACTCAACTCAACCAAAAGAAATTTCAGTTAAAGTGAAAGCACATAAAGCAAATGCTTCAGGAAAATTATCAATAGTAATTCCTCAAGATTGGAAAATCGAACCGAAAGAAATTCCGTTTTCTATTGATACAAAAAATGAAGAGCGAAAATTCTCGTTCAAAATTTATCCGTCTAAAACTGAAATTACTACAAAATTAGTGGCGCAAATTGCTACTTCAAACGGAACTTTAGACAAGGAATTAGTTACCATTCAATATCCACACATACCCAAACAAACCATTTTAGTAACCTCAGCTTCAAAGGCTGTAAAATTAGACATTGCCACGAAAGGAAAAAACATTGGTTACATTATGGGCGCTGGTGATGAAGTGAATAAAAATCTAGAAAATTTAGGATTTCAAGTTACAAATTTAAATCCGAATGAAATTACTGCTGAAAATTTAAAATCATTTGACGCAATCATTTTAGGAATTCGAGCTTTTAATGTGGTTGACGAATTGAAATTTAAAAACAAAATATTGTTTGATTACGTTTTTAATGGTGGCAATGTCATTGTGCAATACAATACCACAAACAACCTGATTACTAAAGAAATAGCTCCATATAATTTAAAAATATCCAGAGATCGTGTAACCGATGAAAATGCAAAAGTTACATTCTTATCGCCTAGTCACAAAGTATTGAACTTACCTAATAAAATTTCGGAAAAAGATTTTATGGGTTGGACTCAAGAGCAAGGCTTATATTATCCGAACGAATGGAGTTCAGAATTTATTCCTATTTTAGCTTCCAATGACGAAGGTGAAACTCCGAAAAAAGGTGGTTTACTAATAGCCAAACACGGAAAAGGAAATTATATTTATACCGGATTGAGTTTCTTTAGAGAACTTCCAGAAGGTGTAAGTGGCGCTTATAGATTATTAGCAAACATGATTGCTTTGGATTGATGATGGGACTTGATTTTGAACCTGAAACAAAAAACTTTATGGAAGAAAAACACAAATGGAAAAAAAGTTATAGCATAGTACTGATTTTGAATGCTATCTACATTTTGATTTTCTATTTATTAATGGAAATATACTCTTAATATGGAAAATTTAGATTGGATAGTACTATCAGTCACTTTATCTTTTATTGTCATTTACGGAATTCTAAAAACTAAAGGAAGCGCCAATGTAAAAGACTATTTATTAGACAACAACGAAACGCCTTGGTTTACTGTTGGGGTCTCGGTAATGGCAACACAAGCCAGCGCAATTACTTTTTTATCAACCCCAGGCCAAGCGTATCATGACGGAATGGGATTTGTGCAATTCTATTTCGGATTGCCTTTAGCGATGATTGTAATTGCATACACTTTTATTCCAATTTATCACCGTTTAAAAGTCTATACTGCCTATGAATACTTAGAACAACGATTTAATATACAAACACGAACTCTAGCTGCAATTTTATTTTTAATTCAGAGAGGTTTAGGTACAGGAATTACCATTTACGCACCATCTATTATTTTATCGGCACTTTTAGGTTGGAATTTGAATATGCTAAATGTCATCATAGGTATTTTAGTAATTTTATATACGGTTACGGGTGGTACAAAAGCAGTCAATGTTACTCAAAAACAACAAATGTTTGTAATTATGTCGGGGATGTTTATCATCTTCTTTTACATTCTAACCAATCTTCCCGAAGATGTTGATTTTACAAATGTGCTTCATATTGCAGGCGCCAATGGTAAAATGGATATTTTAGATTTTTCTTATAATCCCGAAACTCGTTATACTTTTTGGAGTGGAATAACCGGTGGTTTTTTCTTGATGCTTTCTTATTTTGGCACCGATCAATCGCAAGTAGGCCGATATTTATCTGGAAAATCTGTAAAAGAGAGCCAAATGGGATTAATTATGAACGGAATTTTAAAAGTTCCGATGCAGTTTTTTATCTTGTTAACTGGCGTTTTAGTATTTGTTTTCTTTCAGTTTAATGATGCACCCTTGCACTTTAATCCTACAAATGTTGAAAAAGTAAAAACTTCTAATCAAAAGGAAGCCTATGAAAATTTAGAAAAAAAGTTGGCAGAATTGAATACAGACAAAAAAATTGTTAATCAAATATACATTGAACAACTAAAACACAACGAATACGAAAATCCAACGCTTAAAAAACAAATGGTAGCGCTTTCTTTAAAAGAGAAAGATTTACGAGAAAAAGCAAAAGTGGTCATTTCAAAAGTAGATGGCAAAACGGAAACAAATGATAAAGATTACGTATTTCTATATTTCATCTTAAATTACCTTCCAAAAGGGCTTTTAGGCTTGTTATTAGCAGTCATTTTTAGTGCCGCAATGTCATCAAGTGCTTCTGGATTAAATGCTTTAGCAGCAACTTCTGCAATTGATATTTATAAACGAAATGTAAATACTAAATCTGACAAACATTATGTGTACGCTACCCAATATTTTACTGTATTTTGGGGCATTGTTGCTATTGGATTTGCTTGTATTAGTTCGCTATTTGAAAATTTAATCCAATTAGTAAATATTATTGGTTCCATATTTTACGGAACTGTTTTAGGTATATTCTTAATTGGATTTTATATCAAATATTGTAAAGGGAAAGCAGTTTTTATTGGAGCATGCATTAGTCAATTAACTATATTCTATATCTTTTATTTAGATATTGTAAGTTATTTATGGTTGAATTTTATAGGAGCGCTGTTAACTGTTGGAATCTCATTACTACTCCAAAAAATAATTAATAAATCCGAATCCTAAGAAACAAAAAGAGTGCTAAAGATAAAACTTCAACACTCTTTTTTCCCTATTAACTAATTTTTTATTAATGACAATTGGCTTCTGGTTGCACAAATAAACTCATATTACTTGGCGACAAGTATGGAATATCCAAACCTAAACCTCTTACAATAAATAACATTCCTATTATTACCGCTACTAGCGGAATTGCTTTTTGAATGGTTCCTCTAAATGAAAAAGAAATCAATCCTGAAGCATAAATTACTGCAACCATCATTGGAATGGTTCCTAGTCCAAAAAGTAACATATACCCTATTCCTAAAGATACATTTTGCATGGCAATAGCGCCAAAAAGTGCTACATAGACCATTCCGCAAGGTAAAAATCCATTCAATAAACCGATTGTGAATAACGATTTATAACTTTTGCTTTTAAACTGTTGACCTAAACTCGATTTAACTTTTGTTATCAATCTATAAACCGGCTTTGAAAAATTGTATTTAGCAAATACTTTTTCAGGAATTACTGCGACCAAAATCATTAAAATTCCAACGATTATGGATAATTGTTGTTGCATTCCAGCTAAATAAAAGCTTCTTCCTAAAAATCCAAAGATTAATCCTAAAGTTACGTAAGCGGTTAATTTTCCAATATGATACGTTATAATTTGCGTGACTTTTTTTGTTTCATTCGTTCTATCCACAGGCAACATCATAGCAATTGGTCCGCACATTCCTATGCAGTGAAAACTACTAATTAAGCCAAATATGAAAGCCGAATATAACATCAATTACAAATTTCAAAGTCAAGAACAAGTTCAAAAATCAATAATGCAATTTAATCAATTTTAAACGAATCTTTGTTCAAATATTTTACACCATCGTATTCCCAATCGATAGAAATGTCCCAAAGACCGCCAGCCAAATTACTTTTAGGTATGAGCAAATGTGGACTAGATAGTGAAATCGGAATTTCAAAATCTAATTTCTGACTTGACGGTCTGTATAAGGACACTTTTCCATTTATTTTTGAATAATCGAAATCTGCTGGAAATTGTATTTTAATTCCGTCTGCAGTATTTTCTATTACTATTTTATTTTTTAAAGCAATTGCATTTTGCTCTCTTTCGATATCATCTTGAACAGTTACTTCTTTTTTGTAATAATCTTCTACAACTAATTCATGATCATATTTATCGTTTGATTGAACTTTAAAAACATATGTTAATATGAATGTCATAAAAAGTGCAAATGCAATAACGATTCCTGTTCCCCAATTAAATTTCATAGCTTTTTATATTTTAATTAAAGTTTCTTGGTCCTTGGAAATTGGTTGATGTTTCTTCAATCAATGTATCTCCATTATATAATTCTAATTTCAAATGTACTTTCTCATCTTTTAGCAAGTTTTCAGGAATATCAATATATAATGTTCCGCTTGCCAAACCTTGTTTTGGTACTTTAATAACTGGACTTCCCACTAATTTTATTTCTCCTTTATAATTTACAATCTTAACAATTACATTATCAAAAGATTGTTCTGTTTTATTTACCACTTTGTAAGTGTAAAAATTTCGGATAATTTCTCCATTATGCTGGAATAATTGTCCCGACATAGGTAAAAAATTTGCTTCTACATCATTACGTAAAAACAACATTCCAATTAAAACCCCTACTAACAATGTTAAAACGGCAATATAGCCTTTCATTCGTAGCGTAAGTTTGAATTTTTCTTTCTTTACAATTTCATCTTCACTGGCATAGCGAATTAAACCTTTTGGAAGGCTCACTTTTTCCATTATGATATCACATTCGTCAATACAAGCCGTACAGTTGATACATTCTAACTGAGTTCCGTTTCTAATATCAATACCTGTTGGACAAACTACCACGCATTGGTTACAATCGATACAATCTCCATACCCTTCAGCAGTTCTATCTTCTCCGTTTCTCCATTTTTTTCTTCCGTTTGTACCTTCTCCCCTTACATGATCATAGGCAACGTTAATTGATTTATTATCTAATAAAACACCTTGCATTCTTCCATAAGGACAAGCTATAATACAAACTTGTTCTCTAAACCATGCAAAAACAAAATAGAATACACCCGTAAAAATTAATAGTGCAATTAAGGTACTTAAATTATTTGCTGGTCCTTCAGTAATCATTTTGATTAATTCATCGCTGCTAATTAAATATGCTAAGAAAACATTAGCGATAAAGAATGAAAAAATAAAAAAGATAATCCATTTCGTAACTCTTTTTCTTATTTTTTCAGCATCCCACTTTTGTCTTGCTAATCGCATTTGAGCACCTCTGTCTCCATCAATCCAAAACTCAATTCTTCTAAAAACCATTTCCATAAAAATAGTTTGCGGACAAAACCACCCACAAAATATTCTACCAAAAACAACCGTAAACAATGTTAATCCTACGACTCCAACAATCATTGAAATTACAAACAAATGAAAGTCTTGCGGCCAAAAAGCAAATCCAAAAATACTAAAACGTCTTTCTAATACATTGAACATCAAAAACTGATTCCCATTGATTTTAATAAATGGCGAAGCAATTAAAAAAACCAAAAGAAAATAACTTAATACTTTTCTTTTTTCATAAAAAGGTCCAGAAGGTTTTTTTGGATGGATAAAATTACGCTTACCTTCTGCATTGATTGTGGCTATGGTATCTCTAAAACTATCGTCTGGTAAATTTGACATAATGAATCATTTTTTAGTTTAAAAAAGGTTTTGAGAAATTCCCAAAACCTTTTTTATGTACTAATTATTTTTTTGCAGGTTCTGCTACTTTTGTTGAATCTGTAACAGTTTCTGTTGCTGGTTTAACTTCTGCAGTTTCTTTCCAAACTTCACCTTCTGCGGCTTTTGCTCCTGCAGGATTAGAACCTTTTAAAGTTAAGATATAACTTGCTATACTTTGAATATCTTTAGAAGATAAAGTTTTATTCCAAGCCACCATTGAAGGATTATTTTTACTTCCTTCTGAGATTAGTTTGAAAACGTTTTTGATTCCACCTCCATTAATCCAATGCTCATCCGTTAAATTAGGTCCTACTAAACCACCACCATCGGCTTTATGACAAGCTGCACAAGCGTTTGTGAAGATTTCTTTTCCTTTAGCTAAACTTGTTGCATCTGTTAAAACTACTACTGTTTCATAACTTACTTCTGCTGCAGGATCTTTAGGCAATTTAGATTTTTCTAATTCAGCTAATTCCATAGCTTCTTTAAACTCTTCATCTTGAGTGTAATCATTATATATATGGAAACGAACCATATAAACCAATGCAAAAATAATTGTACCATAGAATAAATATACCCACCATGGTGGTAATACATTATCTAATTCTTTAATACCGTCATAATCGTGATCTAACATTAATTCGTCTTCTTGATCAATATCTTTTGAACGAGTTAATTTATTAATTAAATTTTGATACCATTTACTTTCTGTAAATGAAACCGATTGAGCTTCTTCTAATTGTTTCTTTTGTTCATCTGTTAATAAATGATACGTTACTTTATCAACGGCATCGATTACAATTTCGATTGCAATTAATAAAAACAAGAATACTCCCAAAAATAAAGCTACCATAGGGAACTTTATAAAAGCTGGCCTGTCTCCTGAATCAATAAAATATTCCAAAGCTGCAAATACAAATGCAAACAGTAATGGAACTCTTACGTATGATGGAATTAATTTTTTCATATGTAGAAAATTTTGTTGTTATGGGAACCTGAACAACCATAAATATAGCTTTATGGTTGTATCAGCTTCAGTAAATTATAATTATGACTATTCGTCGTTTAATGGCATTTCGCTAATTTCTTTGATTTTTTCTTTGCTGTAAGTAAAAGCCCATACTGTGAACAATACAAATGCTGTAAAGAAAATCGTCAATGAAATGATTGGATAAATTTCTACTCCCGTTATGGTTTCTAAATTATGTTTAATAAATTTTAGCATAATTCTTATTTTTTAACTTGAGTATCTGTACCTAATCTTTGTAGATATGCAATAAGAGCAACAATCTCTCTGTTTTTCAACGGAGCAGCAGTTTCATTTCCAAATGATTTCTTAATATCTGGATTAGCTAATAAATTATTTTCAATTTTAGTAGCTTGTTCGTCCATATGTTTAAGAGCATTATTAATTTCCGCATCAGAATAAGGAACTCCTAAAGTTACCATGGCTCTCATTTTATCTTGAGTAGATGATTTATCTAACTCATTTTTAATTAACCATTGGTATCTTGGCATAATTGATTTCTCATTTAAACCTTGTGGATCATACATGTGGTTAAAATGCCATACGTCATCTCTACCACCATTAAATGGTTTTCCTTTAACACCTTCACGAGCTAAATCTGGACCCGTACGTTTAGACCCCCATAAGAATGGATGATCGTAAACAAATTCACCCGCTTTTGAATAGTCACCATAACGCTCTACTTCTGAACGGAACGGACGAACCATTTGTGAGTGACAACCCACACAACCTTCTCTGATGTATAAATCTCTACCTTCTAATTCAAGAGGTGTGTAAGGTTTAACAGATGAAATTGTTGGAATATTTGATTTTACTAAAATGGTTGGCAAAATTTGGATTAAACCTCCAATTAAAATAGCAACTGTAGTCAATAACATGAATTGAACTGGTTTTCTTTCTAACCAAGAGTGTAATTTTTCACCTTTTAAACGGTTCGGAGAAATTACAGCTAAAGCTGGAGCTTCTACTAATTCGTTTTCAACTGGAGAACCTTGTCTAACCGTTCTAATAATGTTGTACACTAATACGATAACTCCTGTAAGATATAAAGTACCTCCCACAGCTCGCATCCAATACATTGGCATTAATTCGGTTACTGTTTCAAGGAAGTTTCCATACTGTAAAGCACCACCATCTGGTTTGAATTGTTTCCACATAGAAGCTTGGGTAAATCCAGCTACATACATTGGAAGCGAGTATAAAATAATACCTAAAGTACCAATCCAGAAATGGAAATTCGCTAATTTTTCAGAGAATAATTTTGTTTTTGTCATTCTTGGAATTAACCAATAGATCATACCAAATGATAAGAAACCATTCCAAGCTAAAGCACCAACGTGTACGTGAGCAATAATCCAATCTGTAAAGTGCGCAATAGCATT
>JBILST010000281.1:0-2967 GCA_044371865.1 Flavobacterium sp. | reverse complement strand
GGATTGTTAGGAAATAGAATTCAAGACATGATTGGGGTTGATGGTTTAACAGAAAAAGAGTTAACACCTTATTTTTATCCATCTGACGAAGATATTAATCGAGTAGGAGTGATTGGTATTTTTTTAGGACATTACTTTTTTTGGGATGCCCGAAAGCAATTAGAAATTGTAAAAAAACATGGATTTAGTGTAAAAGAAGACGGCCCAGTTGAAGGAACTTACACGAATTATGAAAATCTTGATGAAAAAATGCATGGCTTACACGATTATTTAAAATTTGTAAAATATGGTTTTGGAAGAGCAACAGATCATGCATGTATAGACATTAGAAATAACAGATTGACAAGAAATGAAGGTTTAGAATTGGTTAAAAAGTATGATGGTAAATATCCTCATGATTCAGTAAATGCTTTTGAAGAATACTCGGGTATGACAAGAATTGAGATTGATTCTATTTTAGACTCCTTTACAAACCCTATATTGTTTGAACAGGATGAGCAAGGAAATTTCAAAAAAGACGCTGAAGGAAATTTAATACGAACCTTTGAAATATACTAAAAATGGTTGCAATTATTGATTACGGAATGGGCAATGTTGCATCGGTTCAGAAAGCATTAAATTTTCTTAAAATAGAAAATATAATTACCTCTGATCATAATGAAATTTCAGCATCTACTGCAATATTATTGCCTGGTGTAGGCTCTTTTAAACAAGGGATGGCAAATTTGAATGAAAGAGGATTAGTAGAATTATTAACCAAAGAAGTTATCGAAAATAAAAAGAAATTTTTAGGAATTTGTTTGGGAATGCAATTAATTATGGATCAAGGATCTGAACCTGAAGTAACCAAAGGATTAGGCTGGATTTCGGGCGAAGTAATTAAATTTGAACTTGAAAATCTTGCCATTCCTCACATGGGATGGAATTCTATAACCAATAAGAATAATAAATATTTTAATGATTTAGATCAATCAGATTTTTATTTTGTTCACAGTTATCATGTTGTTCCAAATGATAAATCAACTATAGCTGCAACAGTTAATTATGGATTTGAAGTAGTTGCAAGTCTTCACAATAATAACATTTTTGCGACACAATTTCATCCAGAAAAAAGCCAGAATGCTGGGTTAGAATTAATTAAAAATTATTTTATTGATGCTTAAATCTAGAATTATCCCTATTTTAACTTTTAACGGATTTGGGTTAGTAAAAACAAAACAATTCAATAATCCTAGAACTGTTGGTAATCCTGTTCAATCTGCAAGAGTATACAATAGTAGAGGAGTAGATGAATTGGTTTTTATAGATATTCAAGCCTCTAAACAAAATAGAAAAATAAACCTTAAATTAGTAGCAGATGTTATTAAAGAATGTTTTATGCCTGTTTCTGTAGGCGGTGGTATTCAAACTATTGAAGACATCAATAATTTACTAAAAATAGGTGCAGATAAAGTTGTCATAAAAACAAAAGCATTAACCGATTTAGAATTTATTAAGCAAGCTGTAATTTTTTTTGGAAGTCAATGTATATGCATCAGTGTAGATGCATTTAAAAAGGATGATGAGTATTATATTTACAATCAATTAGATATTACAATTACTTTAGAAAATTTCATTCAACAAATGATAAATTGTAATGTAGGTGAATTTATAGTAAATAGTGTAGATAATGATGGTATGATGAATGGTTTTGATATCGAGCTTATGAATAGAGTAGATGATTTAACCAATATACCTATCATTGCTGTTGGTGGTGGAGCAAAAATGGAGCATTATAATGAGCTTTTTTCAAAAACTAAAATTAACGCTGTAGGTTCAGCAAGTATTTTTCATTTTACTCAATATACACCACTTGATATAAAAAATGAATTAAAATCTATTAATATTCCAGTACGAATTTAATATTAAACTCATGAGTAGAATTGCAATTATTCCAGCTAGAGGAGGAAGTAAAAGGATTCCAAACAAGAACATAAAAAGTTTTCACGGAAAGCCCATTTTAGCTTATTCAATTGAAGCGGCATTAAATAGCAATTTATATGATGAAGTTATGGTGTCTACAGATGATGAGAAAATTGCTCAAATAGCATTAGAGTATGGTGCCAAAGTACCCTTTTATAGAAGCGAAAAAAACAGCAATGATTTTGCTACAACAGTAGATGTACTCCTGGAAGTATTTGAATACTACAAATCCAAAAATATCAATTTTAAAGAAGCAACTTGTATATATGCATGCGCTCCATTTGTAACTTCTGATTTATTGTTTCAATCATTTGAAATTCTTAATGGGACTAAATGCGATTGTGTTTTTCCATCTATTGCATATTCTCATCCCATTCAACGAGCCATTTTTTTAAATGAAGCGAGTAAAGTTGAAAACTTTGATTTTAAAAATTCAAATATTCGAACACAAGATTTTCAAAAAGCCTATTTTGATGCAGGAATGTTTTATACTTTTGATGTAGAAAAATTATTTGAAACTAAAAATTTGAGAACAGATAATACCTATTCAATTGAAATTCAGGATATTTATGCACAAGATATTGATAATGAAAACGATTGGGTTTTAGCAGAATTAAAATATAATTTATTTATAAATGCGAAATTATAAATGTTTGTCGGTTTCTAAATTTGAGTACAATGGATTTCATATTGAATCTCTTCGCAATGAGGATAAGTATGAAATTATGGATATTAGAAACCAGCAAATATATCATCTTAGACAAAACGAACCTTTAACGATAGAGAAACAAGAACATTATTTTGCTACCATAGTGGCTGGTTTATTTGAACAAGATAAACCCAATCAATTATTGTTTTCTTTCTTTGAAAATGATAATTTTATTGGTTATGGTGGTTTAGTTCACATCAATTGGGTGGATAAGAATGCAGAGATTTCATTTGTAATGAAAACAGAATTAGAAAAAAATTATTTTGCTAAATATTGGTCAAATTATTTAAAATTAA
>JBILST010000068.1:0-10116 GCA_044371865.1 Flavobacterium sp. | reverse complement strand
TTTCTTCAAATAAACCTGTTTCGCCTAATGTTCCATAAACCTCATCAGTAGAAACGTGGTGAAAACGCGAATTTTCAAATCCAGCGTTGTATTGATTAGGAGCCGACATCCAAAGTTTTCTTGCCGTATCTAACAAATTAAATGTTCCTAAAACATTAGTTTTAATGAATGCTTCCGGACCAGAAATGGAGTTATCAACATGGCTTTCTGCTGCAAAATGAATTACATCGTGAAATTGATATTTTTGAAATAATTCTTCAATAAAATTTCTATCGCAAATATCACCTTGAACAAAAGTATATCTCGGATGATTTTCTACTTCAGAAACATTTTCTAAATTTCCTGCATAAGTCAGTAAATCCAAATTTACCAAATGATAATCTGAATTATTTTCTATAAAGTAAGGAACAAAATTAGCACCAATAAATCCGGCACCGCCTGTTATTAATATATTTTTCATTAACGAACTCTAGTTAATTGTTTTTTGTAAAGTGACATAAAACCATATAAAATCAAGTAAATGATAACAAAAATAAATGGTAATACAAATTTCATTTTGTTTTTCAAGCCCGAAGTATTTATCTTGTTGGAAACAATACTTTGATCTTTTACAATTTTATCATATTCTACACTATGTAAAGTTTTATATTGATTATCTTTTATCAATTCATCTTTTTTGTTAATGATATCATTTAATCCGCTGTTTTCAGAAATTGTTACACTTCCCGTTGGTTTGTTTTGGGCATAAGAAGCAATCAACTCATCAATTTGTTGAATTAATTGATTATTTAGCGCAATTTTTTTGTTAATATTGTTTTGATGTAATGTTTTTAACTTATCAAAATGTTCAGAATCTTGTAGAAATTTTAATATTGGATCAATAAGTTCACTTCTTTTAAAGGATTTTGATGTATTTATTACTAATTCGTGTTGGTAATAATTTTTACTGGTTAAATCATCTTTAATTATTTTTTCTAAATTTCCATCTTCAGCCATTAATCTAATGAACTCGAAATTTAATGTGTTTTCCTTAGAATTAATAAAGCTGTAAATTCCATTAATTGGTTTAATTTCAATTTTTCCAATTTCATTGATATTATTAATGCCTATTGATTTAAAAAATGCAACATCTCCTTCTTGTAATTTTGATTCTAACAAACTTATTTTATCATATAAATATTCATTACTTCCAAAATTAGGAATTAAAATAATTTTTTGAGTATAGCTATGTTTCTGATCTAATAAATAACCCAAAACAATCCCAGTAATAAATAGAATTCCAATTATTATTATTTTCTTTTTTATAAAGAATATAAAATCAAATAGCATATTTAAATTACTTGTAAAAAAACTTTTAATTCCTGTACCGATTTTTCCTAAATCGATTTCTTGATCTTGAGAATTTGTGCTCATCAATTTTTATTTTATGTTAAAAATTTGTTCTAATATTTTAATAGTAATTAAGTATGTAGGTTTAACTCCTGTTGTACCTAATCCTCCTGAAGCTAATGTACTTCCTGTTTCTAATGGATTATCTGAGGCATAATAAGCGTATCGAACCTTTACGTTTGGATTAATGCTTTTTCTAATTTTTGAAGCTGATTGAATGGCTTTTTGATAATAAGCTCCCTCCATTTCCAATCCAATGGCTTGCCATGTAGATTCGTGAAAAAACTTTAACAAATCTCTATTTTGAAGTGATGTTCCTAAAACGGTAATCATTGGTCCTGCGAAAACAGGAATATCGTTTCCTTCAAACATTTCTTTTGTTAATTCATTTTCAAAAGGATAATTATCAGCTGTTCCTTCATTTACGTGTGCATTCGGAATCATGATATCTCCTTTTCCACCTTCTAAAATTCCAGCCTTACCCATAATAGAAACCGATTCTACATTTAAGAAAATTTTATTGTTCTTTTCTTCTTTAAACGGTTTTAATAACTCATCTATTGTTTCAAAAGCTTGTTCGCCAAAAGCATAATCCATTACAATAAGTACTGGTTTTTCTTTAGCAAGTTTAGACGATGCAAAAATGGTTTTAGATAAATCAATTTTCGCCGTATCAAAAATTTGAACATCAATATTAGTTCCCGATGCATCTGGCAACGAAATCATTCCTTGTTGTAACGCAAATTCTTCTACTTTCTTGCGTAGCTCTTTATTTGACGAGCTACTTAAATCTTCAAATATCTGAAATTCAGGTGTGTTTTTGTATTTTTTTCCTAAAACTGGTTCAGCAAAAAGAGAGTTCATAACACTGTGCATGTTAGCACTTATAATATGTATAGGACGTTCTAATAAATTATTCTTTTGTAAAACTTCTTTAATAGTGGTTGCCCAAATATCTCCATAAATATGGTGCCCTAATCGTTCTCTTAAAATAGGACTAAATGTTATGGTTCTTTTATTGTTGTCTACTACTTCTTCAATAGCTAATTTTCCTAACCAATAAACTACATGTAAAAATCGGTCTGGTGCTTCGGTAGTTGCAAAATCATCATAAATAGCTTGTACTTCGGCAAACGTTCTTCCTAATACATTGGCTGCGTGTGAAATTGCTTTTTCTCTTTCAATTAAAGGTAATTTTTTGGTTTGTTTTACTGCAATTTCTAGTTTTTGCCAATCTCTTGAAACAGCTCCTTCATCATCAATTAAAACTCTACTTTTAATTTTATGTGATTCGATGAAAATAAACGTTAAATGCGTTAAAATATCATAAATATCTGAACGACCACGTGTGATTTCCACATTCATTTGTTCGTCATCAATTCGGTAACAATTTCTTCTTCGTTTTGGTGGAACAATCGCTTTAAAGTGCGAATTTGAATACCCTTCATCTGAAGTTAAATTGATATAACGACACTCTTCAATTCCAATTGGTAAACGTTCAATTACGTATAATAATCCGTTTAATTCTACTTTTTCTTCGGCAATACTTCCGTAAATTTCTGGTCGAAGCGCTAATAAAGCTTCTCTTAAAGTTTCTCCCGAAACACCCATTGGTTTATAAAAACCTCTGTTAAATAAGTGTCTCATGGTAATGTACAGTCGCTCAATAGCTGCTGAGGACTCTTGCGCTCTAGAACGCGAAATGTTTTTAATGTCTTTCATTATATATGTTTATCTAACCTGCAAATGTACTACTTTTATTTTTAGTTGGATAAAACTAGGTTGATTGCGGGCTCGTTTAATTGTAATTTTCCTTGTGTTTCTGCATTTAATTTTGTCCATTTTCCATATGCATAAGTATAAAAGAAATCGCGTTCAACATAATTATACAATACGTAGGGTTGGTATTTTGAGCCTGTTTTATTGCTTTCAATTAACAATTTTTCATAGGCCACAAACATTCCTTTTTCTGGAAATATCAAATCAAATTGCGAAATAACAAATCGATGTTTAATTATACCTTTTTTTAATGTTACGATATAGTCTTTTGTTAATAATTCTTTACCCGGAGAACCATTTTCATCTACGCTATAAAAATGAAGTTTTATGGTTGCATCATCAATACGGCTGTCGGTAAAAATAGTGACTTCTTTTATAAACTTGGTTTTACTGTAAGAAGCTTGAAAGGGGAAAAATTTGGCTTCAATTTTTGGTCCGTTATCAAAGGATTGAAATATCGCATTTTTAATATCGCCAATTTCTATTATTTTGGATTGTTTCTTATTTAATATTACCACTTCCGCTAAATCGTAAGTCATTGGTTTTAATTGAACTATTGAAATAGCTGTTCCTTTTAGAATTTTTCGTTCATAACCTAAAACCGAAATCACAATGTTTTTTTCTTTTGACGCTTCTAAGAAAAAAGTTCCGTCTGCTTCAGAAGTAGTGCCAACCGTTTCATTCTCCACCCAAATATTCACAAAAGGAATCGGTTCGCCTGAAATGCTGTCTTTGACTACGCCGCGGATTTGTGCAGAAAGAGAACATGAGAAAATGAAAATAAAAAGGAATTTTTGCATTAGTTGGTTAAAATTAGATTTATGGCTGGCGTATTAACTTTATCATTCCAATCTTTCTTAAAATTAGAAGCGTGTCGTTTATTTTTATACCATTTGCCTTTAGAATAAGTAAATGCAATTTCTTCAGTTGAGTGATTGATTACTAATGATGGCGCATAATTTTCTAAACTTACTTTTTCTTTGGTTTTTGTTTCTTTATAAGTAAAAAAGTATTTATTTTCTTCTATAATCAACCATTCTAATCCAATAACAACTCCGTTTTTAGGTAATTCAATGTTATACTTTGAAACATCAATTGTGTTCTTTTTCATACCTCCTTTAACGGTGATAATTATATCTTCATCTATTAAATCATCTGTTGGTATTGAATCGTTAAAACCAAAAATTCTAATTTTAATCTTAGCTCCTTTGATATCACTATTAGAATAAAAAACAATTTTTTTTATGAAAGGTGTCTCTTTATACTTAATATCATAATTAAACAACTTTGCATAAATCCATGGTTTATTTCCCGATAACTGACTTATGTGAACTTTGTGAGCCTCTCCAATTTCTAATTCTTTCGTTTTTTTAGGAAATGTAACCACAACCTCATTCAGCTCAAAAACTTTAGGTTTTAATAAAATGACTTGGTTTTTTGAGGTTGCTTTTTTGCTATGATAACCCAAAGCCGAAAAAACCAATACTTTTTCTTCTTTTATATCCAATAAAAAATTACCATTAGTTTCCGAAGTAGTTCCAATGGTTTCATTTTCCACCCAAATGTTCACGTACGGAATCGGTTCACCTGAAGTACTGTCTTTAACTACGCCACGGATTTGTGCGGAAAGGGAAATTGTTATAAAGAAAAATAAAATTGATTTCATTAGTTGGTTAATATAATTTTCATTGATGGTGCTAAATATTTATCATGATATTTTCTCATTAATAAATTTTCGTAACTCTTAGGGTTTTTTAAAATCTGCTTTTTTGTTTTTGTCCAATTTCCATTTATAGCAGCTTGCCAAACAATATCATTTCCCTCAGGAACAAAACACAATTCTGGTTCAATAGACATTGATTTTCGTGTTATTTTTTTTCCAAAATTATCTTTATAGGTATGTTCGCTATAATACTTGTTTTCTTCAATTAGTAATTTTTCTAAAGAAATGAAAAATCCTTCCTTAGGTATTTTAAATCTATAACTTGACAAATCAACAATGTTTTTGTTTTTCCCTTTTTTAACATTCACAATAATTTCGTCATCAAGCAAACTTTCTCCTGGAGAATTATCTGAATTCACGCTTAAAATATTTATCCTAATTTTTGCGTTTTCAAGATCTGACTTAGTTAGAAATTGTACTTCTTTCAAAAATGGATGGACTAACATTTCATTATTTGATTTGAAAAAAACTGCTGAATTGATATTGCCCAGTCCAATTCTAAACCCACTCGTTTCATAGTTTCCTATTTCAATCTCATTTTTAAATTTTGGTTGTTCAATCACCACTTCATTCAGCTCAAAAACTTTTGGTTTCAATAAAATTAAATCTGTTTTTGAAGATACTTTTTTAATTTCATAACCCAATGCCGAAAAAACCAATAGTTTCTCTTCTTTTATATCCAATGAAAAACTGCCGTTAGTTTCCGAAGTAGTGCCAATAGTTTCATTTTCTACCCAAATATTCACATACGGAATCGGTTCGCCTGAAATGCTGTCTTTGACTACGCCTTTGATTTGGGCGGAAAGAGAAAATGAGATAAAAAATAAAACTAAAAACTTATTCATTAAAATATACTATTTGAAACACTGTCAAGCTGAACTTGTTTCAGCTTCTCTTTTTGGATTCTAAAACGAGTTCAAAATGACAAAAAAGTTATTTATTCTTTCTCAAAAAATTGAGCAATCTTTCTATCATTTGAAAGTCTCGGTAACTTATTTTGTCCACCTAATTTTCCAATGGATTTCATATACTCTTGAAAACCGTTTTTTTGAACTTTTGTGATGATCAATGTTCGTAACACGTTACCAACTATCAAATCATCATAATATACATTTTGTTTACGCATGGCGTTATCTATTTTTAACGCAAAATCTTCTAAATTATTGGGTTGTTCCGATACTTCGGAATCAAATTCAATGAACCACTCATGATAAGGTAATCCTTCGGTTGGAGTAATTTGTGGTGCTACGGTAAATTCATTTACACGAACATCCGTTCCTTCCATCGCTTCTTGTAGAGCAGATTCTACTTCTTTTCCAATAACATGCTCACCAAAAGCGGATATATAATGCTTGATTCTACCTGAAACAATCACACGATACGGTTTTAAACTCGTAAACTGAACCGTATCCCCAATATTATATCCCCAAAGTCCGGCATTCGTAGAAATAATTAAAACGTAATTGACTCCTAACTCCACTTCACCAATCGTGTAGCGTTTTGGATTTTCGGTAAAAAATTCATCTGCCTTTATGAATTCGTAGAAAATTCCAGAATTCAATAGCAATAACATTCCTTTTTCTGATTGAGAATCTTGATAGGCAAAAAAGCCCTCAGAAGCAGGAAACAATTCAATAGAATCGACTTTTCTTCCAATTAAATTTTCGAATTTCGCTCGATATGGTTCGTAATTTACACCGCCATAAATGAACAAATTGAAGTTTTTGAAGATTTCGCCAACAGGTTTATTTGCCTTTTCTTTTAACTTCTCAAAATACATTTGCACCCAAGAAGGAATTCCCGAAATCACCGACATATCTTCATTAATGGTTTCTTCCACAATGGCATTGACTTTAGTTTCCCAATCTTCAATGCAATTGGTTTCCCAACTTGGCATTCGGTTTTTTTGTAAATATTTCGGAACAAAATGCGCTACAATTCCTGATAATCTTCCGAGTTTGATGCCGTTTTTTTCTTCCAATAGCGGACTTCCTTGCAAGAAAATCATTTTACCTTTTACAAACTCAGCTTTTCCCGTTTCGTGAATGTAACTCAAAATAGCGTTTCGAGCCGCTTGAATATGAAAGGGCATGGATTCTTTTGTTAGCGGAATATATTTAGCTCCAGAAGTGGTTCCAGAAGTTTTAGCAAAATAAAGTGGTTTTCCTTTCCAAAGTACATTTTCTTCGCCTTTTACAACTTTATCCACATAGTGTTTCAACCCTTCGTAATCGCGGATTGGCACTTTTTTCGCAAAATCTGAAAACGTTTTTATAGAAGAAAAATCGTGGTCTTTTCCAAATTGCGTTTGAGTGGCTTCTTTGATTAAAGCTTCAAAAACTTTTTGTTGGGTTTCAACAGGATTATTAGCCCATTTTTGAGTTTTAGCGTGAATTCTTTTAGCAAATAATTTTGCCGCAAAAGCTTTTACTGACATGTTAATTGAAATTGATAAACTGAGTTGGGTCTATAGGAAAACCATCTTTCCATAATTCAAAATGAAGTGTTGCGCCAGAATTTTGGACAGTATTGGCATTTCCAGCAAGAGCAATAACTTCACCCGATCTAACAATGTTTCCTTGTGATTTTGTTACCGAAGCCGCATTTTTATATACCGATAAAATATCATCTTTATGACGAATAATGACCACATAACCCGAACTAGGTGTCCAATCGGAAAAAATGATAGTTCCTGCTCCAACTGATTTTATAGGTGTATTATTAGTTAACGCAATTTTAACCGCTAAATGTTTATTAGCTACATTGTATTTTTGTAAAATAGCGCCTTGAGCAGGTGGAAACAATACAAAGCTAACTTTAGGTTTAGATGATTCAAATACATTGTATTTGTCTTCTTTAATTACTTGTTCTCTTAATTCTTGTTCTTTTTCGGTTGGTGAAAGTCCCGAAATATCTATATCAGAAACATCTAATGCTTTGATAGAATCTTTATTCAGTTTTGCATATTCTAAATCACCCGTTAATACTTTTTTAATAGAAGCAATATACGCATTGTTGATTTTTACCGATTTTTCAAGAGAATCTGATTTTATTGCCATTTCCAATGCTTCTTGTTTTAATTTTGATGAAGCATACCCTGGAATATATTCACGCAGAGGCGTAAAGGCAATAATATAAGTAGTAACAAAAATAATTAAAATAGCGCCAATAGTTCCCACAACAAAGACATTCATTAAATTTAATTTTAATGAAAAGGTCTCTTCAAAAGTATCTTCGTTAAGAATAACTAGTCTTCTTTTGTTGTATAACTTTTTAAGAAGTAACTGTCTTTTTAGCTTTTTGTTAGCCATTTTTTAAACCTATTTATATCACAAATATACTAAATACAACGGGTTTGTAAATTGGAATAGTATAATTAATCGTTAAAAAATAATGATTTGTTAAATTCTTTATATCTTTGTGCTTTAAAATATTAAAATCATGAATGCATTAACTATATTTTTAGGAGTAGTTGGAGTTCCACAAATTATCTTGATTGCGGTAATAGTTTTATTACTTTTTGGTGGAAAAAAAATTCCAGAATTAATGAAAGGAATTGGTACAGGTATTAAAGAATTTAAAAACGCTGCCAAAGACGAACAACCAGCAAATTCTAAAAAAGAAGAAGAAACTAAAGAATAAAATCTATGATTCAATTAGGTGTTATTGGACCTTTTCAAATTATATTATTATTATTGACACTAACTTTTCCAATTATCCTGTTTGTTTTAGGTTACTATTTTGGAAAAAAATCAGGTTACAACAAAAGGGTTAAAGAAGAAGAATTAAAAAAATAATTTTCTTTTAATTCAAATATTTAAAATCCCAAACTTTTTCTCATTCTGAACTTGTTTCAGAATCTAAAGTTTGGGATTTTATCTTTTATTCGATTACAAAATCATCGTCAACTAAATGCGTTTTATCTCTTTATTTTTTAGAGTTTTAAAACTTCTACCACAATTTTTTGCTTACAATCTTCCCAATTGAAATTTGAAAACATTTTTGGTTGTGGCTGCAAATCAGCTTCTAAAAAATAAGTTAGACTTTTATAAACCATAAACTCAGAACCATCTAAATATTTTTGGAGGTAAAAATCCATCATTTCCCGCAACGTAAATTCGTTAAGTAAAAAATATAAATCTATAAAATCTTTTTTAGAACCACGTCCTGCAATTGCATTCAATTTCATAGCTGAAATATCCTTTTTAGAAACCATTCTAACACCATCAATTTCAATTGAATTTTCTAATAGTGGATAATTATAATTGACAAAATCAACTTTAATATTATTAACTTGAGTAATTAAAATATTTTTAGAATTTTTAGTTACTTCTGTGGTGCCAAATTCTTTTAAAACATCAACAAACAAATCATAATCGATTGGCTCCTTGCCAAACAAATCTATATCAATAGAATTTCTGTGACCTATTTGCAATGACAATGCGGTTCCTCCAACTAAAAAATAATTAGAGAAAGATTTTTCTTTCATTAATTTTTTTAAGAGTTCCAGTAATTCGGGAACAACTGTTTGTGTTTGTAACATTTAAACTCTGTTATTTCTATATTAAAAAGAGTGGAAACAAATGAAAGTGTTACAGCATCTAAACTTCTAGCGTTTAATGCGGCTGTTTCGATTTCTTTCATTCCATATAAGCTTTTTATTAAATTCCAATCTTTCATTTTACCATACTCTAAAACCCTTTGAATAAAAAAAGCTTTATATTTATCTAATTCAAATAAATCAGTATCCACATCCCAAAAAAGGTGCGGAGAAAAATCGTTTATGGTAATTTCATTTGGCATATAAACAAAGGTAGGAAATTTTATAATATTAAGGTCAACTGAATTCTCTTTCTAGCTTCATCTACCTCAACTACTTTCACTTGAACGTGTTGATGCATTTTTACTACTTCGTTTACATCGGAAACATAGCCTTCTTTTAATTGCGAAATGTGAACCAATCCACTTTCTTTGATTCCCACATCCACAAAACAACCAAAAGCCGTAATATTATTTACGATTCCAGGTAAAATCATGCCTGTTCGTAAATCTTTTATCGTTTTTACATTCGGGTCGAATTCGAAAATTTTTGCGGCTTTTCTTGGATCTAATCCTGGTTTTTCTAGCTCTTTTAAAATGTCTTTCAACGTTAAAATCCCAATTTCGGATGTGATGTAATTTTCTGGTTTTATTTGAGCGATTTTTTCTTTATTCGCGATTAACTC
>JBILST010000280.1:0-2971 GCA_044371865.1 Flavobacterium sp. | reverse complement strand
AGTAAAAGGAAGTAATCTTCGTATCAAAGTGAAATTAACTTTGGAAGAAATTGCCAATGGCGTTGAAAAGAAAGTTAAAGTTAAACGTAAAGTTCAAGCGAAAGGTGTAACCTATAGAACATGTCCAACTTGTAATGGTTCAGGACAAATTATGAAAATTGCGAACACAATATTAGGTAGAATGCAAACTGCTACTACGTGTCATACATGTAGTGGTTCTGGTCAAATTTTAGATCAAAAACCTGCTGGAGCCGATGCGCAAGGAATGTTATTAGAAGATGATACGGTTTCAATCAAAATTCCTGCAGGTGTTGTAGACGGAATGCAGTTAAAAGTAGCTAACAAAGGGAATGAAGCACCAGGAAGCAATAGTATTCCAGGGGATTTAATTGTTGCTATTGAAGAAATTGAGCATGAATTCTTAAAGCGTGAAGGTGAAAATTTACATTATGATTTATACATCAGTTTTGCTGAAGCAGCTTTAGGAGTGTCCAAAGAAATTGATACTGTTTCAGGTAAAGTACGTATCAAATTAGAAGAAGGAATTCAATCGGGTAAAATACTAAGACTGAAAGGAAAAGGTGTTCCAAGTATAAATGCTTATGGAAATGGCGATTTATTAGTTCACGTAAATGTATGGACGCCAAAGACATTAAATAAAGAGCAAAAACTGTTTTTTGAGAAAATGCTTACAGATGAAAACTTTATTCCAAGACCTGAGAAATCAGATAAATCTTTTTTCGAAAAAGTTAAAGATATGTTTTCATAATTAAATATAATTTAATACTTTTGAAACTCACTTTCTTAGGAAAGTGAGTTTTTCTTTTTCATAGCAATTTTTCCCATCCTTTAGCAATGAAGGGTGGGTTTTTTTTGTAACAAAAGCATTTTTTTGCTACTAATAAGTAAATAAAATCAACTCAATTTATGAGCAATATTCTCGAAGTACAAAACGTAGTAAAACAATATGGCGATTATACCGCTTTAAACAACGTTTCGTTGCAAGTTCCTAAAGGAAGTATATACGGACTTTTAGGTCCAAATGGTGCCGGAAAAACATCTCTAATTCGTATTATCAATCAAATTACGATGCCAGATAGTGGAATAGTATTGTTAGATGGAGAGAAACTAAAACCACAGCACGTTCAATATATTGGTTATATGCCCGAAGAGCGTGGTTTATATAAAACCATGAAAGTGGGTGAGCAATGTTTGTATTTAGCACAATTAAAAGGAATGCCTGAGGCTGAAGCTAAAAAGCAACTAAAATATTGGTTTGAGAAATTAGAAATTCAAGGTTGGTGGGACAAAAAAATCCAAGAACTTTCTAAAGGAATGGCGCAAAAAATTCAGTTTGTAGTTACCGTTTTACACAATCCGAAATTATTGATTTTAGACGAGCCATTTTCGGGTTTCGATCCGGTGAATGCGAATTTAATTAAAGACGAAATCATCGAACTAAACAAAAAAGGTACCTCAGTAATTTTTTCTACACACAGAATGGAATCGGTTGAAGAAATGTGCGATTACATTGCATTAATTCATAAATCCAATAAATTAATCGAAGGGAAGTTAGAAGATGTAAAACGCCAACATAGAACCAATACGTTCCAAGTAGGTATTATTACAAACAATATTGAAGGTTTAATGTTGCAATTAACACATAAATTTACGTTGAATCAAACCAATTTTAAATCGCTAAATGATGATTTAAAATTAGAAGTACATTTAGGTCAGTACAATTCAAACGAATTACTTTCTATTTTGACACAATTTGGGCAAGTAACTCACTTTGTTGAAAAAATTCCAAGTGTAAACGATATTTTTATTCAAACCGTAAGCCAATAATCATGAACATATTATCCTTAATTATCAAGAGAGAATTTATTGCCAAAGTGCGTAATAAATCGTTCATCGTAATGACTTTTTTAAGTCCGCTTTTATTTGTTGGAATGGCTGTTCTAGTAGGATATTTATCTACTATGAATAAAGATTCGGTAACACAAATAGCTATTCATGACGAAGCTGGTTTGCTAAGAAAAGAATTTAAAAATGACAAATTCACTAATTATACAGATTTATCTTTATTATCATTAAAAGTAGCAAAAGATACAGCAAGTAAAAGTTATGAAGGGTTACTGTATATTCCTAAAGTATCAAGTGTTCAAGAATTAAAGGAAAAAGTAGAATATATTTCAGAAGATAGTCCAAGTTTAGACTTCATTTCGGATGTAGAAGAAGTTATTGATTCTGTAATTACGCAAGAAAATTTAAAAGTATTGGGTTTTGATGCTGATAAAATTGATAAGGCAAAAGCAGATTCATCCTTAAAACTTTCTAAATTTTCGGGTGAAGAAAGTTTAAAAGGCTTAAATGAAATTAAAGTCATCATTGGAGGTTTGTTTGGGTATTTAATTATGATGTTCATTGTTATTTACGGCAATTTTGTAATGCGAAGCGTTATTGAAGAAAAAACCTCACGAATAATAGAAATTATCATTTCTTCTGTAAAACCTTATCAATTAATGATGGGGAAGATTATAGGAAACTCATTGGCAGGAATCTTACAGTTTTTAATTTGGGCAATTGTTGGAGCATTATTATTCTTTATTGCCTCCACATTTTTAGGATTGCAAATGGGAGCTTCATCAACAATGTCACCTGAAATGATGGAAGCAGCAGGAAATGTAGATAAAATGGCTAAAATTCAAATGTATTTGAATGAAATTGCGAATTTGCCATTGGCTACATTAATTATTTCATTCATTATTTATTTTATTGGAGGTTACTTTTTATACAGCTCATTTTATGCCGCAATTGGTGCCGCAGTAGATTCTGAAACCGATTCGCAACAATTTTTGTTACCGATTATTATGCCCTTAATTTTAGGTGTTTATATCGGATTTTTCACTGTTATTAACGACCCACACGGAACCATAGCAACAGTTTTTTCTATTATTCCATTAACCTC
>JBILST010000066.1:0-10126 GCA_044371865.1 Flavobacterium sp. | reverse complement strand
CGCAAAGTAAACCGCACCTAAAAGTAATGACAACGAATTCATCGATTCATAATGATCAAAAACAGCATTGGCATAAGTAGCGCAACTATCAGCAATCACGACTTTTTTGACCAATCCCCAAATGATTTGATAAACACCTTCTTTGGCTTTCTGCAAATTAAAATGACGTTTGATTTTTACTTGTGGTAACAAATGTGTCGCTCGCTCGATTGGACCGGCTACTAAAAGCGGAAAATAACTCACAAAAAGCGAATAATCAATAAAATTGCGTTCGGCCGTAATACGTTTGTAATAAATATCAATCACATACGATAAACCGTGAAAAGTGTAAAACGAGATTCCAACTGGAAGAATTAATTTTAACAGAACAGGATTCGTTTGAAATCCGAAACCGAGCAACAAATCGGCAAAAGATTGCGCAAAAAAATCGTAATATTTGAAAACACCTAAAAACCCTAGATTAATCCCAATGGTTATCCACAACCAAAACTTTCGTTTTTTATCCGAAGTACTGTTTTCCATCATGATGGCACTGAAGTAATCCAACAAGGTAGAAAATACCAATAAAAACAGAAAACGCCAATCCCAACACGAATAAAAATAATAACTCGCTACAATTAAGACTGTGTTTTGTGTGGTTTTGTTTTTGTTAAAAACCAACCAATACAATAAAAATACGATAGGTAAAAAAAGGGCAAAAGATAAGGAGTTGAAAAACATTTATATTTTTCTAATTTAATTATTCAGTTATTAAGAATATCTTATAGTCTTTTAAAATCCAAAGGGTAAAAGACAAATAAAAAATAATTAAGCATAACTGGGAAACTTCTTTTTTTATATTTATTAGCGATATCAAAACATACCACATCAATACAATTAATAGGGGAATGACCCAACGAAACTCAAAAAGTTTAATTGCTAAAAAACTAAACAGAAATACACTTAAATAAAAAACTATTAAAATGAATTTCATTTTTCTAAAGCTATTCAAATCAAATGTATCATTACTAACAAAAAAAGATCGAATCGGTTTATATTTTATTAAAAATATTAAAAATGAAAATAAATAAAAAACATTAATATATCTTAATAATGTGAAGTTTGCAGAAATAAACATCCTTGTCATTTGTTTTAAATAAAGTTTAGGCTCATTGAATAATAAATCTAAATTTGATTTTGGAATATAGGCATCTGGATTTTGTTTTTTATACTGAACAACATCCTTGCTTGATAACCATTGAGAATTAGGAATTTTTCCTTCATCCCAAAATTTTGCCATTAGATAATTTCTTTCAAGCCAACTTGTACCTGCATCCTCTGGAACCTCTTTTACATCTAAGACAATTTTACCATGATTTTTTAAAGCCCCGAAATTAAAAAAAGCTATGAAGAAGATTGAAATTAGTGGTATTAAAAATAATGCTTTAAATCTGAGAAGATCTTTATTAAAAAAAAACAGTATTGTAATTGAATAAACTAAAAGTATAACTAAAACTGTTGGTCTGGTAACAATACTTAATCCTAAAAACAAAGACAATAAAATTATTTTTTTAAATGATAATGAATTATGTTCAAACAAAACTTCATTTATTTCAATTATAAAAACTATCAAGAAAAAAATTGCCAGAAAATCAGAAGTTCCAACAAAACACTGTTTTGTAAAAACAACAACAAATAATAAAATAAAAAAAAACTGAACTTTAAGAAATTTATCAATTTTTAAACTCTTCAATTTAATGATAAAATAACTCAAAACTAAAAACAAGACCAAGAATGATACCGACCTCGTTGACATTTTAGGATTATCAATAAAAATATTTAATATTGAAGCTAAAAACAAATAAAATTGTGAAGGTATAGAAGTTATAATTTCAAAGTTAACCTTACTTAACTGATATACATTATCTAGGTAGTATTCGTCACCATTGAAACCTTTATTCAAAAAATGTTTTTTAAAAATGTTAAATGATGCCAAAAAAGACAAAAAAACAAATGTTAAAAACACAATAAGATTGAAATTTTTATTTTTAAAATACTTCATAATTAATTATTTATTCAATACTGATTTAATTGATGAGTTACTTCATTTACATCCAATTCATAAAACATAGGCAAACGTAATAAGCAATCTGATAAATAATCGCTATTCGTTAATTCTCTACCATCATGTTTAGATTCATAATAAGCACTAGAATGTAAACTTATGTAATGAAATACAGCATGTATTTGATGTTGCTTTAAAAAATTGATTATCTGAGAACGCTGCTCTACTGAATCGCAAATCATATAAAACATATGTGCATTATTTGTGGCATAATCAGGCACATTAGGCAGCTTTATATTATTGCTTTTTGCCCAATCATTTAATTGCGAGTAATAATGATTCCAATGTGCTAATCGTTTACTTTGAATTGTATCTAAGTTCTCAATTTGTGCCCATAAAAAAGCAGCTATAACTTCAGAAGGCAAAAAAGAAGAACCCGTATCAACCCAACCATATTTATTGACTTCACCTCTAAAAAACTCAGCTCTGTTGGTTCCTTTTTCCCAAATTACTTCGGCACGTGGAATAAATCGTTCGTCATTTATGGTAAGCATTCCACCTTCTCCCGAAATAATATTTTTAGTTTCATGAAATGAAAATGCTGCCATATGCCCAATAGAGCCTAATGCTTTTCCTTTATAATAAGAATCAATAGCTTGAGCAGCATCTTCAATAACCAATAGATTATATTTAGTAGCTAATGCCATAATAGGATCCATATCGCATGCAACACCTGCGTAATGAACAGGAACAATGGCTCTTGTTTTTGATGTTATCAAACCTTCTAGTTTAGTTACATCAATATTAGGATTGTCAGGCATCGAATCAGCAAAGACAATTTTAGCCCCTTGTCTTACAAAGGCAATGGCTGTAGAAACAAAAGTAAAACTAGGCACTATAACTTCATCTCCTGGCTGAATGTTAGCCAGCATAGCACACATTTCAAGTGCATCTGTACACGAAGTGGTTAATAGCGCTTTTTTAAAGCCATATTTTTGTTCAAAAAAAGACTGACACTTTTGTGTAAAATTTCCGTTACCCGAAATTTTACCGGATTTTACCGCATCTTCTATATATTGGGTTTCTTTACCCGTTAAATAAGGTTTGTTGAATGGAATCATAATTATCTTATAAATCTGTGAGGATTTCCAACATAGAGTCCGCTTTCGGTGATATTGCTTATTACTACAGTTCCTCCCCCAGTTTGTGTATTTTTATTTATGCTAATAGTATCAATTATTGTGGTATTTATTCCTAAAATACACATTTCTTGAATTTTTATAAATCCTGCTAATGCCACTCGAGGAGATAAAAAGCAGTGCTTCCCTATTTCTGTATCATGAGCAACTGTACAAGAAATGTTTAATATTGTGTTAGAATCAATTACTGCATGAGCATCAATGCAACACGAAGGATAAATAACACATCCGTCGCTAATTTTTGCCGTACTATCGACCCAAGCTTGGGTGTGAATTATTTTCCCAAAAGGAATTTTCCCATTAAAAAAATCAAAAAAGTATTTTCTTTTTTCTAAATGCTTATAACCTATTCCAATCAATAAATAATCGAAAGTATTTTTTTTAAATTCATCTTCAATTCTATCAGAACCTCCTAAAATTTGAAACCCATTAGAATGAGACTCATTAGAGAAATCATCAAAAAAAACAACTTCATCATAATGTCCATCTGAAACGGCATAATGAGCAATTTGCTGACCTAAATGTCCTGAACCTAATATTGCTAGTGTTTTCATTATAGATTTACTTTGTCTTTTATAGAATATAATGGTCGACGTTTTACTTCTTTATAAATCCTTCCAATATAAATGGATATAATTCCCATAAAGAATAATTGTAATCCAAAAATGGCTATTATTGAGGCTATAATCGAAGGCCAACCCGCTTGAAAATCAATGAAGAAAATTTTTGAAATAAACAAAGCTATTAAACCCAAAACTCCTAAACCTATCAAAAACAACCCGAATTTAACTGTCATTTTTAATGGTAATTCAGAAAAATCAAAAATCGCATCAAATGCTAATTGCATTTTTCGTTTGAAGTTAAACTTTGAAGTTCCAGCAAAACGTTCGCGTTGAGCAATTTCTATGGTTGTCCATTTTTTAGATATATCAATAAAAATACCTTCTATAAATCGGTTGGTTTCGTTGTATTTTAGAAATTCATCAGCAAATTCCCTATTGAACATTCGCATTACAGCTACACCTTTTGGAATGTTTAATCCTGTAAATTTGTTTAATGTCCCCCAAAATATCTTGGAAAACAACTTATTGATAAAAGAATCCATTTTTTCCTTTCTGACACCCCAAACCAAATCATATCCTTTTTCAATTTCATTTAAAAATCTGGAAATTTCAATAGGTGGATCTTGCAAATCAGGATCCATATACAACAAATAATCTCCTGTTGCATTTGCAATTGCTGCTGAAACTGCTGAAGCTTTACCATGATTATAAGAAAAAACTATTAGTTTAATTCTTTCATCTAATTTTGCTTGCTCTTTAATAATTTCTACCGTTTTATCCTTACTACCATCGTCTACAAATACATATTCATAGTCAATTGGCAATTTCTCTAATTCTTCTTTTGTTTCTTTTAAAAACTGAAGAATCACTTCTTGCTCATAATAAACGGGCACTACAAGAGATAACTTTTTCATTATAGGAAATTAGAAATTTCTGCTAAATTAGAAATTTTATATTTTAAATTAGGATAAAAATTATCTCTATCAATAATTAAAACATGAAATCCAATTTTACATGCTGGTTCATAATCTAATCTTACTGAATCTCCAATATACAAAACCTCGTTAGGCTTTAATTGAATTCTTTTTAATGCTTCTTGATAGAATGCCACATTAGGCTTTGCAACACCAAGTTCTTCCGATACAAAAACATCTTTAAAAATAGGACCAAAAAAATGCTCTAATTTATCTCTCAAACTAGTATTAAAATTAGAAATTACTCCCATCGGAATATTAATTTCTTTTAATATTTGAGTATCTTCAAAAACTTGCCAAGGCAAATAGGTGCAATTGTTAAAAATGCTTTTCAATAGTTCTTCCGAAGGAACAATACCTAAAACATATAAAAATTCTGAATTGAATTTCGTATAAAACATTTCATCAGTTCTGTCTGGAAAATGGATTAGCTCAGACACTAATTTGTGTTTAATCTTTATATCCTTTATTGATATGTCATATCCAAAATCGGCAAGTGATTTTTGAATATTTGCATATAACATAGGCTTTTCTAATAATGTTCCTGCAACATCAAAATAAATATATTTTATCATGTTTAATAAATAATATGTGAAACACTATTGTTGTTTAGTCTACTAAAATCTGAAGTATTTGGATAAACAACATCCATCAAAATTCGAGTAGCAATTCCTTCAATGGGTTTTGGTTCATCTGGAGCTTCATTTAATAAATATTCTTGAATTGCATATTTAACATCTTGAAATCCAAGATTATGACGAATGGAATTAGTTCCAGATATTCTGCAATTAATTTCAAAAGGAACAATTTCTCCTTCAGTTGTAACAATACTTTGAATATTAAAACTTCCAACTAAACCACCAAGCGCAATCATTTTTTCGGCAATAACTGTCATTCTATCATCATATTGAAAAACTACTTTAGATTCGGTTGTTGTTCCATTTGTTAGCGAACGTTCCATAGTAAACAAGCCATGCAGTTTTCCTTGCTTGGTTACATAAACTGCGGTTGTAATTTCAATTCCTTTAGCTAATGGCTGAATCATGTAACCATTTGGAAGTTGGTTTGGGTTTTCTGGATTTAATAAAATGCCTCTTGAACCTCTTCCTTCTCTTGGTTTTGCAATTATTTCCATTTCAGAAAAATCATAGTCACCTGTAAGCCATGATTTCGCAAATGGAATATTATTTTGTGATAGATAAACATAACTTTCATATTTATCTAAATAGGTTTTTGCCGTTTTTGCATCACTTGCAACTACAATTGCATTAAGTTTTTCAGCATTTTGTGATAGATAATAAACTTCATAATCTGTTGAAGGCAAAACCAAATCAACTTTCTCTTTATCAATTATATACTGAAGTGTTGGAATAAAGCTTTCATCATAAGAATATGGAACTTTATAAGTTGCATCACACAAATGATTTCCAGGTGTGAAACTAGCTATATCGGTGCCTATCAATCTAATTGATAAGTTTAAGGATACAATATTTCTTAAAATTCCTTGCCCCACATTCCCTCCAATACCGGTAACTAATACTGTTTTTGCTTCCATATGATGTAATTCTGTAATTCAACCTTAAATTCGCTAGATGGAATAAAATCTAGCAATTGGCATGTTAAATCGTTATTATATTGAAATGAGATCGCTTTATCATCTTTTTTAAAGAGTATTTCTGCTTTTGTAAACTCTGTTATGATTTCTGCTAACTCTAGATTAGAAAATTCTTTTTTATTTACGCCTAAAAGTACTTTACCTTTTACGATATCAAATTTATCAATTATTCTTCTAATATATTCACAAGCATCGAGAACATAAATATAATTCTGTTTTCGTTTCCCATCGCCCCATACTTCAATTTTACCATTTACAATCGCTTGATTTACATAAATAGGCAATATTGTATTTTCTTTCATTCTAATACCAAAAAGAGAAGACAATCTTAAACATACAGCGTTTGAAGATTTTAATATTACTTTTTCAGCCCATAATTTAGAGATAGCATATTCGCTCTGAGGATTACAATTTGAATTTTCATAAATCAAATTTGTATTAACATCGTAAATAGAAACAGTAGATATATATATAATTTTTGAATTAGAAAACTTAGTAACTATCTGCTCAGTAATTCTAACATTAACATCAAATAGTGTTTTGTTATCCAATAGTATCTGACCTGAGGATACTGCAGCATGACAAACAATTATAAAATCTGGAACTATCTCAATTTTATCAATTTCTTCCGATGAAAAAATTTGCAAATTAGATTGATTTTCTGCTTTTCTTCCAATTCCATATAACACATAATCTTTCTCTAACAAAGTAATTAAATTACTTGCTAAAAAACCCTTTATACCCGTTATGAGAATTGTCTTTTTCAAATTATATTTTTACTCAGTTAATTATTTTACAATACTATTAATCCCTTCCCAAATTTTTTCTGAAGCTTTTGTTGGCTCAGTTCCCACAACTACGTCAAACCATTTTTTTCCCACAGGAACATTGGATTGTTTTCCCTCTAAAATATGTTTCACAATAGAAGTCAATTCTTTTTTATTATAAACAAATAAGGCCGCTTCTTTAGAAGGCATCGAACGGAAATGGATGTATTTATAATTCTGACCAATATCGCGAATCCCTTTTTTTAATTGCGGCTGTTCATAGTCAAAAAACAAACACGATTTATCGTGCGCAACAAAATCAAAAACCATGGAAGACGCAATGTTTCCAACAAATTCAGTGTGATGGCAAATATTAGCTTGTAAAGCAAAATCTTCTTTCGTTGGCATAATTTCATTCCAACTAGTACCAACAGGTCGCCATAAAGGATCAATAGAAAGAATAACATCTTGATATTGTTGCAAAACAGCTTCGTATCTATCGGTAAAATCTACGGGACATTTTCTGTAAATTATTCCTAAATTATAACCTTGCTGATTTAACTCACGAACCGAAATAGCTAAATCTTCTAAATAGTATTGATCTAATGGGGATGTTACAATATCATCTCCCGAAAAACAGATGTATTTCTTTTCTAAATCTAATTGATGTGTCTTATAAAAATCTTCTTTTGATTGTAGTAAACTCGTATCAAAATGACTTTCAAATTGAGGCGTTCCAGTAACTAAAACTTGCTCTGGCTTTACATAAGGACAATATTGAAGCAATTCTTTCTTCATGTAATCGCTCCATACAAAATAAAAATCAGGCTCAATTAAAGTAGTTGCTTTAGGTAAATTATCCCATGAAAAGATAAAAGAAGCGGTTGGTATACCTAAATCTTGTGCCGCTAAAATAGGCGCTATAGCCTGCGTGGGTCTTGGATTCGTACAAAAAACGATATCAGGCGTATGCTCTTGCAATTGTTTTTTACAATAGGCATATTTAGAAGTTGAACGCTCTAACTTTTTAATACGCTCACGAAGAGTGTCAACACCTTTGGTTGTAGATTTTGTAGCGACTAAAAAATCCACATTTAAACTTTTGATAGCGTTTTTAAAACCTTTGTAGGATTGTGGGAAATTATAAGTATTGTATACGGTTTCATTAAATTTCTTGTCAAATACGTTTAATTCACAGCGCTTACGAGCACGCGTATAAACAGTAGTCATGGGATGCAGTTTATGGTTTTCTATAACCAATTCCTCAAAACCTAATTCTTCTTTAATTTTGAAAGGTGTATTATTCCAATAGACTATTTCATAACCTAAAGCAGTGCCTATTGCATTAAAATTTGTTAACGCAAAATTGCGTAATCCTACTCCGTCTGGCAAAAAGATAAAGGCTTTTTTACTCATATATTCATTCATTTCAAATATTAACAACTACTCTATTGCAAAGAATAAAACTAAAAAACTATGCAAACGGACAAACGTTCATTAAACCAATTCTTAAATCTTCTAGTACTTTCTCTTGAGGTAAATTAGGATGTGTTTGAAAAAGAAATTCCATTTCATCAGTTGTGAAAACCGTGGTTTTAATTTCAGGCTGATAATAATCTAATTGAACCGATTCAAAATAGTCTTGATATTTAATATCGTCTCCAAAAACTTTATCTGAAAATTTTTGCCATACCGCAGGAATTCCATAAGCATGTGCAATAATGATTCCGTGTAAGGAAGATGAAATAATTCTTTCGCATTGCAAAAATTCAATAGTTTTAGATTCAATATCATTGGTCATCATATCTATCAAATGCACATCTGACCTGTTTTCAAACCACTTTTCTATTAGTTTATAATCGTTATAATGAGGCACAACACCATACTTATATTTCTTTTCTACTTTGGGATTAAAATAGCGAGGCAATAACAACGCAGGATCACCATATACTTCAGGAACTTCATAGCCTAATTTTAGCAAATATTTTCGGGTTTGAGGCCCTCTTACGGCTAAAAATTTTGCATTCTTAATAACTACCTGTTGATTGATAATACCACTACCCCAAACAATACATTTGTGATTAACATTTGCTAAAATACTACCAATAGTTACATAAATTGGAGTAAACCAATCATAGATAGAAAACTTTTTAGGCCAAGCAAAAACAACTTTTTTACCCGAAATTTTTTCCACTAAAAATTTACCCAAGACATCCCCATAATTTTCTTTGGATTTGCCTTGGATAATTTTTTCATTCCACCAAAATAATCGGATGGTATTTTTGAGCATGTTATACTTTTTTGTTTTTCAATTTATCTCTTTGAACTTGTTCAATAGGTAAAATATCTTGGCTTTTAAACGTTAGGGCTTTGTGAACTGCTTTTAAATCACGACACAATTTTCGCAATCCTTCTGGCTCTAATGAAGCCGCATGATCAGTACCTTTCCAAGTTCTGTCAATAGTATAGTGGCGCTCAATTACATTAGCACCTAAAGTAAAAGCAGCTACGTCAACAGCTATTCCTAAATGATGTCCAGAAAAACCAATATGTTTTACTTTATCACCATATTTTTCAATCAATAGATTAATATCCAACAAACATACATCTTCAAAGGGCACTGGATAACCAGATGTACAGTTGTATAAAACCAAATCTTTATTTCTACCTTTTGAAGTAAAGAAATTAACCAAATCATCAGCTTCTCCTTTTGTAGTCATACCTGTAGAAATGTGAATTTCACCATTATAATGATCACACAACCAACCTAACATATCGTAATTATTATTACAAGCTGAAGGAATCTTAATAAAAGACGGATGCAATGAAGCTATTTCTTTTGCAGAAGTTGTATCCCAAACCGAAGTAGAATATTCTATACCAATTTCTTCACAATACGCTTTTAAAACGGCGTGTTGATTGACATCAAATTCTAAATATTCTCTATGTGCACCATAGGTATCT